>CALHQN010000163.1 GCA_938036585.1 uncultured Campylobacter sp. | reverse complement strand
TTTTTTCAAAAATTTTAACGCTCTCGTCGGGACGCAAAAGCCCTGCGTGAATGCTTCCGTGCCCAAGTGCGATTAGCGCGTCGAAAAGCTCCTTACTTAGCGCGCTGCCGACGCCTCTTGCGTATTCGCACGTACTCATAAAGGCCATCATATCTTTGGGGTTTATTATCATCGCGAAGATGTCCGTAAAGGCCTTGATCTCGCGGCTTTCAAAAAAGCTCACGCCGCCTTTTCGCTTCGCGCCGATACCGAGTTCCTTAAGTGCGACCTCGACGCCGTCGGCGCTGGAATTATTGCGAAAGATGACGGCGATCTTTTCGCGCGGGGTGCCGCTTTGCGCGATCTGTGCGGCTACGTGGGCATATTGCGCCGCCGTATCGTCGTAAACATGCAGCTTAGGCGCGCTAAATTTTCCCTCGCGACCTACGATCAGTTTCTTTTCGTAAAGGCGCGGATTGTTCGCGATGACGCGATTTGCAAGCGCCAAAATCGCCGAGCTTGAGCGGTAGTTGATATTTAGCGCGTAAATTTTAGCGTCCGCAAAGCGCTTGCCGAAGCTGCCGATGATGTCGATGTTTGCGCCGTTGAAAGCATAGATACTCTGATCGAAATCGCCGACGCAAAAAAGGCTTTTCGTCGCAAAGGCATCGATGAGGCTTCCTTGCAGCGAGTTTGTGTCCTGATACTCGTCCACTAAAATTTCATCAAACCGCAGCGGAGCGCCCTTTCGCAGCTCATGGCGCATCTTTAGCAAGACGTCGTTGAAATCGGCGTAGTTAAATTTTGCCTTTTCCTCCTCAAACTCGCGCAAAATATCTGCGTAAATTTCGGCAAATTCCGCCTGATCCTCGTAGTTTTTGCTAAACCACGTCTCAAAATCCGCGCTCATCTCCTTATTTTGATACAGCGAGTACACATCGTACAGATATGCCCCGCCGTAGGGGCGCGCGTCGCTTACGTGATAAAATTTGCGCCTTTCTACGAGGCTTTTTAGCAGGGTTTTTAGCTCGGCGGGCTGCTTTAGGATCACGCCTTTGCCCAGCTCGCGAAGTAGGGCGTAGGATACGGCGTGGAAGGTGCCCGCGACGATTGCGGAGGTGATCTTTTTATCAAAATGCCGCTGCAGCCTCGCTATCATCTCGCTCGCGGCCTTGTTCGTAAAGGTAAGAAGCAAAATTTTTCTAGGGCTCGTACCGAGATTTAGCAGATGAGCGATCCGCGCGACGATGGTGCTGGTTTTGCCCGTGCCTGCGCTTGCGATTATTAGATTGTACCCAGCAGGAGCGGTTGCAGCGGCGTATTGTTCGGTGTTTAGCTTAGCTAGAGCGTCCAAGATTATTCCTTTGCAAAAAGGCGCCATTATAGCCTAAAATCATTAAAATTTTTTGATATAATTGCGCGATGAAATTTCTAAAATTTACGTTAAAAATCGCGCTATTTTGCGCATTTACATTCGCTGTGTTTTTGATCCTGGACGCGCTTTATCCGCTAAATTTGGATATGCTAAATAAGCAGAAGAGTAGAATTTTATATGATCGAAACGGCGAAATTTTAAATATGCAGATCAGCGACGATCAAATTTGGCGCTTTTACGCGAGCGCGGACGAGATACCGCCGCGGCTGAAACAAAGCGCGATCTACTTCGAGGATCGCTATTTTTACTACCATTTTGGCGTCAATCCAGCCTCGATCCTGCGCGCAGCTACGTATAATTTTACGCAAAATTTTACTAGAAAAAGCGAGGGCAACGTCGAGCGCGTCGGAGCCTCGACGATTACGATGCAGGTTGCGCGTATGATGCGCCCCAAACAGCGCAGCTACAAGAATAAAATCATCGAAATTTTTAACGCCTTTCAGCTGGAGTGGCACTTCAGCAAGGATGAAATTTTAGGAATGTATTTCAACCTCGCCCCATACGGCGGCAATATCGAGGGGGTCAAGACTGCGGCGTATTTTTATTTCAAAAAGGACCTGCGCGAGCTTAGCAACGCTCAAATCGCGCTTCTTAGCGTGATCCCGAAAAACCCGAACAAAAATCGCCTAGACCGCAGATCAAACATCAACGCGCTTAAAAACCGCCTAATTTCGCAGCTGCGAGAGGGCGGCGTGATCTCGCAGAGCGAGTATGAGCGCGCCCTCGCAGAGCCGTTCTCGCCCAGGCGCTACGCAGCGCCTCATTATGCGCCTCATTACGCGCTGTTAGCGTTTAGCAATTATAAAATGCAAAATTTTACCGCCAAAGATGACGTAAATTTCACTCAAAATTTAGAGCAGGGCGGCGCGCCCGGCGTGACGGCGGGGCAAGCAAGCTCGGCTACACGCCGAACCGCGGCGGCGGCAGAATCAAATTTTTCGGGCACGGCGAGTGCAGAATTAAGCTTTACGGATACGACAAGAGCCGCGCCGAATCTATCCGGCTCCGTGAGTGCGCAGGTGGGAGCGGATTCGAAAGAAATGAATTCCAAAGAGGCGGATTTTAAAACAGATGCGCCGGAGAGTTCAAATTTAAGCGAACGAACGAGCTTAAATTTAAACGAGCGCGAAGGCATAGAATCACAGACAGGCACAAAACCGAATGAACCGGAAAGCTTAAAACCAAATGAACGAAAGAATGCAAATTTAGATGAGCGGCGAGATTTAATTAATGCCGCCCGCCCGCCGCAAAATACGCAAGACCCAAATTTAAACGAGCAACGAGGCGCTGTGCGTTTGCCGCAGAATTTTAGCGCGGATACGGATTCGTATAAAGGGCAAACCGAGTATTGGCCGCAAAATCCGAGTGCGGATATAAATTTAAACAAGCGGCAGAATGTCGTTGGTACCGCGCATCCGCATCAAAACTCGCAAAATTCGCAAAATCTAAATTTAAATAGTCGGCAAGATACCGCGCATCCGCCTCAAAATTCGCAGGCAGACGCGAGCTCTAGCGAGCAGTCGAGCGTAAATTTTGATCCGCAGACAAATTCCGTTTCAGACGCTAGGGCACAGGCGGATTTCGCTTCATCGGACGCTAGTGCTCAGACAGATTCTACTTCAGGCGCCAAAATACAGACAAATTCCGTTTCAGGCGCCAAATCGCGGGAAAATTCCGCTTCGGATACTAAGGCGCAAATAAATTCCGCTCTAAACGCCAAGGCGCGGGGAAATTTCGCAAATTCCGAAGCGAGCGCGCAGTCCAAGGAGCAAACTGCGCTAGAGCAGGAGCTTGCGCGTCTAAACGAGGGTAAAATTTATTCGAGCTTGGATCTTAAAACCCAGATCGCGCTTGAGGGTTTTTTGAAAAGCGAGATCCTCTCTCTACGCGATAAGGGCGTTAGAAACGGCGCTGCGGTGCTGATCGACAACGAAAGTATGAGTGTGATCGCCTATGTAGGCAGCCACGATTTTAGCGCTAATGAGGGGCAAAACGACGGCGTGCGCTCACAAAAAAACGTAGGCTCGACGCTCAAGCCCTTCATCTACGCCAAAGCCCTTGAGCACGGGCTCATCACCCCATCAAAGAAGCTGATCGACGCGCCGATAACCTTCGCGGGCTATGTGCCGCGCAACTACAATCAGGGGTTTTTGGGCGCGGTGAGCGCGACCGACGCGCTAAGTCTGAGCCTAAACATCCCCGCGGTGAAGCTAAATTTAATGCTTGGTGACGACGGGCTGTACGAGATGCTTAGCGGCGTGCATCTGGCGGAGTTTAGCAAGGATTATTACGGCGCAGGTATCGCGCTTGGCAGTATTTCGATGAGCCTAATGGATCTTAGCCGCCTTTACAGCGCGTTTGCAAACGGCGGCAAGCTGCGGAAGCTTGAAATAGCGGGCGCAAAGATCGGCGACGATTCTAAAATTTTAACCCCACAAAGCGCCTACATCGTAACGCAGATGCTAAGAAACGCGCCGCGCTCCTATCTCGGCTCGGTGTGGCAAAATACCCTAAACGCGCCGCCGTTGATGTTTAAAACGGGTACGAGCGCCGATGCGCGCGATCTCTACACCGTCGCGCTTACGCCTAAATTTACCCTCGGCGTCTGGCTGGGAAATTTCGACGGCTCCAAGACTAGGGATCTTAGCGGCGGCGTGAGTGCGGCAAAAGTGGCGTTTAATATGTTTGCTTTCCTCGATAAATCGGGCATGCTGGGCGAGGCGGAGTTTGCACGTCCTGTGGGCGTGAGCTTTCAGCGAGTATGCACCGACGCGTACCGCGAAAAGGAGTGCGCTCAAAGCGCCGAGGATCTTACGATCGATGGAGTTGAGCCCAACGAGGAGTGCGAAATTTACGGCACGAGCGAGCTTTTTTATCTGCTAAAACACGGCCTAGTCGATCCGCAAAAGGTGCGCGCAGGAAGGTGCGCGGCTAAATTTGCTGCCGTAAAGCCCGTGCTAAACGATATCAACGCCAAAACCTACGAGACCGGCGCGGACGGCTTTTTGCGGCTTAAAGTGCAGTGCACGGCGGTTTTCGGGCAAAACGTCTATCTAAAGATCAGCGGCGGCAATGAAGGGCTCATCGCCTTAAATCCCATCGCCTCAAAGAGGCCGTCTTTAAATCCTGCGGGCGGAAATTTTAAAATTTCACGCTCCGCAGGTCTAAATTCTACGGATTCCGCTCCGAATCTCTCAGCTTCCGCGGCGCAAAATTTAGACGAAACGCAAGCGGCGAGCGGGGCGAAAGCTTTAAATTTAATCTCGCAAAATTCTGACGAACAGAATTTAAACAAGCAAAATTCTGCAAAGCAAAATTTAAATGGGCGAAATTCCGCCATGCAAAATTTAAACGGATCAAATTTAAATGAGCAAAATTCCACGCTTTTATCGTCGGTACCGATTGCTGTACCGATACTAGGGCTAAATTTAAAAGATCAAAATTCCGCCGCAGATGGCTCCAACCCCGCCGAAGCCGCTTTAAATTTAGAGGATAAAGACCCCGCGAAGCAAGATTTCGCCGCAAAGGCTCTAAATTTAGCGCAAAGCCGCACGGTGCAGATTAAAACGGGCGAGTATTTTACGCGGGCAAACGACGAGCCTTTTATGCTTAGCCTGGGCGCCGGAGAGTACGAGATAGGCTGCTTAGACGAAAATGCAAATTTTATCAAAGCGAATTTTGTCGTAAATCAGAGAAAATAAAAGATTTTTTGTATACAATTCCATAAAATTTTTTAAAGGAATTTTTAATGAAAAACAAATTGCTAAGCGTTGCGCTGTTTTGCGCGCTAGGCGCCGTTTCTGCCTCGGGAGTCGAAATCGAGACGAAAAACGGATATTACGAGTTTGGCGGCATAGATACGAGCGGTTTTAGCATCACGCAAAAACCGGTGCTGAAATGCTCGCCGAAAATTTCGGGCACTTACGAGAGCATAAACGAAAACACCTTTCGCTTCTATCCGCGGCCAAAGCTAAGCGCGGGCGTAAGCTACTCGTGCCAGATGGGCAAACAGAGTTTTGAGTTTGAGACCGAGTCTTTTGCAAACACCGAGCTGCGGCTGCTGCGCCCGGGACTTATCTTGGTAAGCTTTAATGATGCGGTCTCAAAAGATAGCTTGCAAAAAGCCAGCAGGGTATTTCGCGTCATAAATTTAGCCAAAAACGACATCACATACGAGATCACCTCGCACGACGATAGGAATTTTTTATTCGCTTTCGATCCAAAGGCTCAAAACGTAACTTTGCAAATTTCGGATCTTAGCTCCAAAGCGGGCGCGAAGCTTGAGGACGATATCGTCATAAACACCGACGAGGAGCCGTTTAACGACAATATAAACGCTTCAAATTTAAGCGGCGTGCAGATCAGAGCCGCCAGCTTAAAAAACGGCTCTCTTGCAGGCAGAATTTGCTTTCCTAGCTATATGGACGGTATCTCTGCAAAATACGTAAGGATCGAGGGTATCAATAAATTTAGCCTCACTCAGCCGCGCTATTATTACGACGAGGACGATGAGGACGGAAGCGACGATCAGTGCTACTACCACGCAGACATCGTAAGCGACGAGTTTTTACCGGAGAAATCCTATGAAGTGCGGCTGCTAAAGGGTTTCGGCGACAGCTCATACGTATTGCGCGAGGAGATAAAGCAAAATATAAAAATGGGCGATCGAATGCCTTTCGTAGCGTTTAGCGACGAGAAAAATTTCATCCCGAAATCCACCTCGCTTGCGTTTAAAAGCTCAAACGTAAACGAAGTCAAGATCGCCGTCTCAAAAATCGGCGAGCAAAATATCAGGTATTTTCTAAATTTTGCAAGCTTTGATCAGCAGGACGGAGTAAATACCCTAGCTAGCGAGATCGCGGTAAAAAATTTCGACATCGGCGGACAGAAAAACGCCGTCTTAGAAAACAAGATCGCGATGGATTTCAAAGGCTATGAGGACGGAATCTACAAGATCACGGCGTTTTACAAAGTGGGCGAAAAGATGCAAGAGGTTTCGCGCATCGCCTATCTTAGCGACATCACCGCGCAGGTGGTTTTGAGCGAAAAGGGCGCGCTTATCTATACGTCGCGCTTAAGCAACGCGGAGGAGCTTAGCAGGGCGAAGGTTAAAATTTACAACGACAAAAACGAGCTGATGATCGAGGATAAAACGGACGGGGATGGAATTTTACGCATCGAGGATCGTGAAATTTTATCTAAAAACCCGCGCTCTATCGAGATTACAAAGGGCGACGAGAAGGGCTTCGTGCTCTTTAATAACGCCATTGCTAGCATCGAAAAAACTACTACGCAAAAGCGCGCGTTTGTGTATTTTGCAAGCGAGCTGGTGAGCCCCGGCGAGCGGCTCTTAGGCACGATCGTAATAAAAAATCGCGATTTTACCGCGCTAAAAGATACGCCGATAAAATTTAAAATTTACGATCCTACCGGAACCTCCATCCTAACTCGCGCGGTTAAAACGGACGAGTTCGGCAGCGTAAAAATAGACGAGCTTATGGGCGAAAAAAGCGGCACATACCGCCTAGATCTAATCTACGAAGATAAGATCATCGCGGCTAAGAGCTTCAGCGTCGAAAATTTTGTCCCAAACCGCGTTAAAAACGAAATTTTAACCAGCAAAGAGGAGTTCGGCGCGGATGAGCTAATAATCGCAAAGCTTAGCTCAAACTACCTAGCCGGCGCGCCTGCTAGCGAGCTTAAGGGTTCCTTGGAAGCGACGCTTTACGATAAGAAGCTAAAGCTAAAAGATTACGAAGGCTACTCATTCTCAAACGACCGCTTAAAGCAGCCGGGCGCCATAGTGCTTCAAAGATCGGAATTTAATCTGGATCGCGCGGGCAAAAAGGAGCTCGTGCTTGATCCCGCAAGCGTCGATCAAAACGTCTCCAACGCCGCTGATATTTTACTAAATTTTAGCGTCGTCGAGGAGGGCAAAACCGTAAGCGCATACCGCTTGCTAAGCTACTTCCCGTACGACCGCATTATAGGTATCAAGGCGTCAAACGACTTCGTCTCCGCAGGCGATAGCGTGAAATTAGGACTTGCGATGATAGATGCCAAAGCAAAAACGCCAGCCGCGGGCAAGATCGACGTTGAAATTTACCGCAACGATTTCAACTACGTTTACGACGGCAACAGATATGTCGAGCAGGAGGAATTCAGCCTCGTATCGGCATTTACTACCGACGCCCGAGAGATTAGCTATAAATTTGAAAACGGCGGCAACTACGTGATCATCGCAAACGACTACTCAAGCGGCGCGAGTGCTAGCGTTCGCGTGGATGTAAGCGGCTGGGGATATTACGGACGGGTAAACGCCAAGGATATCCAAAGCGCCAAAATCAAACTTGCAAGTAATAAGATTAAGCCCGGTCAGAGCGTCAAAGGCGTCATCGCTTCGCCTATCGAAAACGGCGTGCTAAATATCTCGCTCGTCGGCGAAGGAATTTACGATTATAAAATTTTACGCATCAAAGGAAACAGCGCGGAATTCGAGCTGCAAACGTCAAAAAATTTTATCGGCGGACATATTAACGCCGTAGTTACCCGCGCGGCGACGCCTGCTGCGATGCCGCTTCGCGCTTACGCCAACATCCCGGTGGCGCTGGATGCGAGCGAGCACAAAGCGGGAGTTCAAATTTTATCCGATAAGGTTTATAAAAACGGTCAAAACGCGCAGATCAGCGTAAAAAGCGAGCCGAATTCCAAGATCGTGCTGTATGCGGTCGATCTGGGCATCCTAGACATCGTCTCGCAAAGCGAGCTCGATGCATTTGGGGCATTCGACGTTAGCGCGTATTTTGCGATGCAGTATTTCGATATCTACGACGATCTTAGCGTATATCAAACCATAGCTAAAGAGCTAAGCTTCGGCGGCGACGGCGTAATGGCGAAGGCTAAACGAAATTTAAGCCCGGTCGAAAATAAAAAGCAGAAAAAATTTATCAAGATGCTGATCGCAAAAGCGGACGCAAACGGCGAGGCGAAATTTGATCTCGCGCTGCCGCAAAATTTTAACTCCATAGTCCGCCTAAGCGCTATGGCGATCGGTCAAACCGACAAGATAGGCTCGGCAAACGCGGAGGTGCGGGTCAAAGACGACGTAGTTATAAAGCCTGCGGATCTGACCTATCTGGTGCGAGGCGATGAAATTTCGGTACCGCTAACGCTCATCAATACGACCGATAAAGAGCAAATTTCGATTTTAAAGATCGGCTCTGGCCAGTCGATTTCCATAAGCGGCGGCGAGGCGAATTTCACGCTCAAACCGCTTGAGGTCAAGCACCTAAGCTTCACCGCAAGCGCGCTTGATATAGGCGATGCGAATATTAAATTTGATCTTGACGCAAACGGGCAGAAATTTAGCAATAACGTGGAATTTGACATCATCAGCCAGTTCCCGCGCTCGAAAATATTTCACGCAAGCTACGGCGATAAGCCCGTAACGCTCAAAATCGATCCGAGCTATAAAGAAATTTATACCCACGTAAGCTCTGCGCCTAACGCTTTTAGCCTAGCGGAGGAGCTTTACTCCTATCCTTACGGTTGCACCGAGCAGCTTACCTCAAAGATGGTGGCGCTTGATTATATCGCGCGCAAAGACTCCAACCAGACCGTAGTAAACTACGTAAACGCTCACGCAAATCGCATTCTCTCTCGCCTCAAACCTAGCGGCAGTTTCGGCTACTGGAGCGCTAGCGGCGTGACTAATTACTACGCTTCGATCTATGCAAGCGACGTTTTATTAGAGCTTGATGCGCGCTATAAATTCCTTAGCAACAGGCAAAGATCGCTGATATTTAGCGCCTTAAAATCAGACTACAAAGAACAAGATACGCTTCGAATATACGCGGATTTCGTGCTAGATCAATACGGCAAGCTCGATGATGATGAGATAAATTTCATTTTCGACAACGGCCTTTATGATAACTCGCCGATGGCTCGCATCGCTATGGCTGCGATACTTAAAAAGCACAATATGACGACCGAGTTTAACTTCATGCGTGAAAAAATAAACCAAATGGATTATGACTATGCCGAAGACGGAGCGGGCTTGACGTTTGCTAGCGACATAAGAGACGCCGCCTTTAAGCTCTACGCATTCGGCAAGGCGGGCATCAAAGACGATAGCACAAGCAAGGCGGCTATCGCGCTCGTGCGCAACCTAAAAGATGCAGACAATACGCAGGAGCGAGCGAGCGTTATACGCGGATTTGATGCGTATTTTAAGGACGCTAAAAAAGATATTAGCTTTGCTTTGAAATACGACGGCGAGACGAAAAATTTCAATTCGCCGCTGGATACTAAGCTTGCGGTTAAAGACGGCGCGATAGAATTTACGCCGATGAGCGGCAACGGCGAACTGTTTTTTACGGTGCTGGGATTTGGATATGAAAGCGCTGCGGTCAAACATAGCCCACTTAGCATAAATAGACCGTTTGATAACGACCGAGATAAGAAGGTTGAAATTTATCGCGAGTTTCTCGATGCTCGCGGCAATATCGTCGATCTAAACAAGCTCAAAGTAGGGCAGAAAATTTACTCTAAAATTAGCTGGCGAGCGAATCATTATCTATATAATTTCGCGATCGACGAGGCGATGCCTAGCTGCTTTGAGGCGGTAAATGAGCGCCTGGGCTCGGCTGCACAGGCTCGTCCTGAGGGCTTTGTAGATAGCGTAGCGATCGAGCATACGGAGTATCTGTACGACCGAGTGCTTCACTTCCCGAAAAGCGGTTATTTTTACTACGATCCGCAAGAGGGCTATAATAGTACCGGCGTCATCTACACGCCGATAAACGTGATTATGTCGGGCTCGTGCGCGCTTCCTGCGATCTCTATCGAGGATATGCAATACGAGCGAGTAAATAACTACGATATGCAAACGCTTAAATTTAAAGTCGCTCGCTAAGGGCGTTATAAACTCGGCGCGAATTTTGCATTCATTGCGATTTTCGTGCCGAGTGCGCTTTTGCGTTCACAAGCATTTTGCAAACGAGCGCTTCTTGTAAATTTTAAAATTTCTAAATTTTAAATCCAGCTTGCCAAATTTCAAAATTTTATATCAACGCCCATATTTCATAGCTTTTTACTATCCATTCATAGCGTTACACTATTTGACTTACCTTAAAATTCGAGTTATCATTTCTAACAGCACATTTCAATTAAAGGAGTTGTAATGCAAAAGCATGATGTATCAAGACGTAGTTTTTTAAAGATTAGCGCGGTGGGCGCCGGAGCGCTTGCGCTAGGGGCTAGTAGCGCAGCTGCGGCGCAAAACGCCAAGGATGTCAAATTTGACGAGGAATACGATATCGTCATCATCGGCACCGGTTTTGCGGGGCTTGCCGCGGCGATTAAAGCCAGCGGACGCGGCAAAAAGGTGCTAGTGCTTGAAAAGATGGGTCGAGCGGGCGGAAATTCCGTCATCAACGGCGGAAACATGGCTGCTCCGATGAATAAATTTCAAGTAGCGCAGGGCATTAAGGATAGCAAGGAACTTTTTATCGCTGATGCCGTAAAAGACGGGTTAGGACTTAACCACACCGATCTTTTGGGCGTGATGTTCGATCGCAGCAATGATGCGGTGGATCTTTTAGTAGGCTGCGGAGCGGAGTTTAGCGACAAGCTGATCTTTGAAAGTGGCCACAGCGTCGCAAGAAGCTTGCAATCGACCAACGGCTCGGGCTCGGGCTACATCCAGCCGATGATGAATAAGCTTCAAAACGATCCTAACGTCACGATCAAGACCCGCACGAAATTTGATGATTTTATCGTGGATGACAGCGGCCGCGTCGTGGGCGTAGAAGCGCGCGAGGAGTATAAATTTGATCCGAAACTCTTTAGCGACGATCTGGAAAATAAAAGCGGCGAGAAAAAGAGCTATAAAGCTAAAGACGGCATTTTACTAGCCTCGGGCGGATATGGACGCGATCTATGGTATCGCCAGATCCAAGATCCGCGCGTAGTGCCTAGCATAGACAGCACCAACCACCCTGGAAGCTCGGCAGGAGCGATGCTAGCAGCAAATAGAATCGGTGCATTTACCCTTTTAACGTCGTGGATTCAATTCCTTCCATATTGCTCGCCCGACGAAAAGGGTTTCGGCGCCGCAGTAAATTTCACCAACCACTGCTGCAACACCTATGGTCTAACCGTCGATCCAAAGACCGGCAAACGCTTTATGGACGAGCACGCAGGGCGCAAGATCAAGGCGGACGCCTGCTTTA
>CALHQN010000162.1 GCA_938036585.1 uncultured Campylobacter sp. | reverse complement strand
CGAGCCTGCAATTCTCTTCCTCGATGAGCCGACCAGCGGGATTGATCCGCTTGCGCGGCGCGACTTTTGGCGGCAGATTACAGACCTTTCCGCCAAGGGGACGACGATTATTGTGACGACGCATTTTATGGAGGAGGCGGAGTATTGCGATCGGTTTTTGATCCAAGATCGCGGCAAAATCCTAGCGCTAGGTAGCCCCGACGAGGTCTGCGTGCAGAGCGGGCGGCGGCTTAGCGTGCAGCAGGCCTTTATAAACGAGGTGCAAAAATTTAGGAGCGAGGCGGGCGATGAGGGCTTTTGATCTAAATTTTGCGCGAGCTGCGAGGATTTTTGATCTGAATTTTATGCGGGTAGGGCGAAAACCCGTGCGCCCGCGCGGTAAAATTTTAAGCGACGAAAGGGTCATGCGGGGCGATGAAATTTTTAAAGGCGGCGAAATTTTAAGAGATTGTGAAATTTCAAGCGGCAGCGAAATTTTGAATGAGGCATCGCGCGGCGGGACACAGCACGGATTTTTTAGATGGATACTGCGCGAGCTCTGCGGTGAAGCGAGCCCGCTTCATCTGTGCCGTAAATTTCAAAGCGCGAGCGGCTCGCAAACGGATTATAAATTTAAAAGTGCGGCCGCTCTGCAAACAGATCGCAAATTTAAAATGGCGGTCAGTCTGCGAGTAGCTTGTAAATTTAAAACTCCGATGCAAGAATTTCATCGCCGATCTTGCGCCGCCGTGGAGCTTTTGCGTCAGAAATTCCACAGCGAGACAATGCCGCGCAACTGCTTAAAATTTCAAAGCCCGCCGTATGTGATCAAGCGATTAAAATTTGTGGGCTCGATGAGCGAAATGGGCGCGGGCAGTCCGTCTGTGCCGTTAAAATTTCAAATCTCGGTTGCCGCACTTTTGCAATTAAAATTTAGGGGCGCGCCAAATGCGATCGCACGGCTAAAATTTCAAAGCGCGATGGCAGTCGCACTTGTGCGATCAAAATTCGGGAGCCCGCCGCGAGCGGCGCAGTGCCGCGAAATCCGAGCACGGGGGCAGGGCGGATGAACTTTACCTTTTTAAAAATCCTAGTAAAAAAGGAGTTTGCGCAGATCGCAAAGGACCGATCGGCGCTCGTGATCGCGTTTTTGATGCCGCTAATTTTGGTCGTGATCTACGGATACGCGATGCGGATGGACATAAAGCCCGTCAAGGTGGGCTTCGTAAGCGATCTGGGTTCCAAAATAGAGCGGGATCTGCTCGGCGGATTTTTGGGCTCAAAATACTTGCAAACTCGCGTCTATACGGACTTAGAGAGCGCGAGGAGAGATTTTAAGGCGCACGAGATCGAGAGCATTTTGTATTTTGATCCGCGCTTTGCGGCGAAATTTCAAAGCACTTTGGGCGGACTCGGCGGCGCAAATGGCAGCATAAATTTAAACCTCTCTAGCGACGACAGCTCCTCCACGCGCGGCACAAGTGATATCCAAAACGTGAGCAGCGCCGAAAATTTCCGTCCGCTTGAGGACGGCGGCGCAGACGCCGGCACGGAAAGCGGCATAAACGCCTCCGCAGGCGGCGCAAGCGGAGATATTTCGCATCGCACCGGCGCGGAAACGGGCGGCAACGTAAATTCTTTTGGCAGCGGCAGTGGAGTAGATTCCGGCGGCAGCGCAAGAGACATAGGCGCAGATCAAGGCGGCGTAAATTTAATCGACGGCGCAGACGATACTAATGCTGGTTTTATCGACGGCGCAAGCGATATCCGAAATACGAGCGGCGGCATCAATGCGAGCCCCTCCGCTAACGGCGCAGGCAGTGCTACAAATAACGGCGGCGGAGCAAGCAGTGCAGGCGGCAGCGCGAGCAACTCAGACAAAGACGGCGCCGAAATTTTTCTTATCCAAAACGCCACGCAGTCGCAGCTCGCGCTTCTTAGCTACGTCTATGTCGCGGGCGTAATCGAGCAGGTTTTGGCGCAAGATTACGGCTTTTTAAATGCAAATTTAAACGCCGCAGCAAGGCCCGTCAGCGTGAATTATCGCAGCTGGTTCAACGAAGCCAACGAATCGACGTGGTATCTCGTATCTGCCGAGTACGTGGGGATTTTGGGGCTCATCTGCCTATTTATGGTCGCGGTCGTGATCTCGCGCGAATGGGACCGCGGCACGATCGCCTCGCTTTACAACTCCAACGCAAGCGCGCTTGAGATCGTCACTGCCAAGGTCGGCGCGTATTATTTCCTAGCGCTTTTGGGCGGCGCGATGACGCTCGTTTACGGGCAGGTGCTTTTGGGTATCCCGATCCGCGGCAGCGTGGCTATGCTGCTGGCGACGCTGTGCGTCTTCGTGCTGGAGATGACCTGCCTAGGCATGCTGATCTCGGCGATCTGCAAAAATCAATTCCTAGCGCAGGAATACGCCATCGTCATCGGCTATCTGCCCGTGACGCTGCTTAGCGGCATGATATTCGATCTACGCGGACTGCCCGCGGCGATCAACTTCATCGGGCACCTACTGCCGCCCACATACGCGGTCGAGTCCTTTCGCATCTGCTTCCTATCGGGCGGACAGAGCGCGACGCTGTGGGTAAACCTCGCCATTCAGGCGCTCGGAGCGGTTTTGTTTTTCAGCTTGTGCGTACTTAGCGTAAAAAGGGGCGCGCGATGAAATTTTTAAAATTTTCGCGCAAACAAACAGAGCGTGGATATAAAATTTTAAAATTTCTCGCCGCAAGACGCTTCGGCTTGCGAACGGCGACGAGGTTTTTAAATTTTACGCCAGCGCCGTCGCGCAATGGATTTAAAATTTTAAAATTTACGCCCAAGCTGCGCAATCGGTTTGGAATTTTAAAATTTGCGCTTGCTTCAGCGCGTCTTGCGGACACAGCGCAAAATTTCATATTGCGGAATGGATTTAAAATTTTAAAATTTATTCAAGAGCTACCGTTCGCTCTGCGCTGCATTTTGTCGCGCGTAGATAGTGCCGAAACAGGGCGCGCAGAAAAATTTAGCAAATTTAGCCTCACAAGCGCGTTTTTAAATTTCATCTCCTTGCCGCCGCGTAAATTTAAATTTGAGCTTTTAAAATTTATGCGCGAGGTGCCGCGCAATCGGTTTGAAATTTTAAAATTTACGCTCGCACCGCATAAATTTAAACCAGCATCCGCGGTGCGTTTAAATTTCGCTTTAAATTCCGCGCAGCACGCAGGCGCCGCTAAATTTGAAAGGAGTGCGCGATGAACGCTCTGCGAAAATCCCTGCTTCGAATTCGCGCGCTGATAAAAAAGGAATTTTTGGCGATGTTTCGCGACAAGGGCACGCGCATGGTGCTGATCGTGCCGGTGCTGGTGCAGGCGATCATATTCGGCTACGGCGCGAATTTCACCCCCGAGCAGGTGCGCTACGCGATTTTGGACGACGCCCGCGATGCGACGTCCGCCGCGCTGGTGCAGAGCATCGCCGCTACGCCGATGTTTAAGACCGAACTTGGCTGCAAAGACCTAACCTGCCTGCGCCGCGCCGTAAGCGAGGGCGAGGCGATCATCGGGATCTATTTCGGCGGTGATTTTGCGAGCACGCACGAGCTTTTGATCATCGCGGATTCGCGTAATACGACCTTGGCAAACACCGTCATCGGCTTCGTACAGGCTATAGTGCAGGAGTACAACTCGCAGCATTTTGTTAATTTAATCAGCATAAATCCGCGCTATGTTTTTAACGAAAACACGATCACGCGCTACACGATCATGACGGGGATGATTTTGGGGCTTTCGATGATTCAGGTGCTGATGCTATCGGCATTTAGCGTCTCTCGCGAGCGCGAGGAGGGGAGCTTCGATATGATGCTGATGACGCCCGCGAACCCGCTTGAGATGCTGATCGGCAAAGCCGTGCCGCCGGTGCTGATCGCGATCGCGCAGGGGCTCGCGCTGTTTTTGATCTGCGTATTTTACTTCGAAATTCCATTCCGCGGGCGCTTTGCGCACCTTTTTGCGATCATCGCGATCTTTAGCGCCTGCAACGTAGGCATCGGCCTCGTGATCTCGACCGTTTGCAAAACCTCGCTGCAATCGGTCGTGAGCTCGTTTTTGTTCCTGCTGCCGTGCATTATGATAAGCGGGCTGATAACGCCTGCGGACGCGATGCCGCGGTGGTTTTACTACATCGCGCACCTCGATCCGATGTATTATGCCAACAACTGCATGTGGCGGATCTATCTGGAGGGCGCGGGCCTGAGCGAGCTGTGGCATCTCATCGTGCCGCTGCTGCTAATCGGCGCGGGCACGATGGCGCTAGCCGCGTCGCTTTTTAGAAATAAGCTGGACTAAAATTATGGCAGTCTTGCGCAGCGCAAAATACACGGCGTGCAAAATTTTAAAATTTGAAAGGCGCGGCGGGTTTGAAATTTTAAATTTGCTTGAGGAATTTTAAAATTTTAAATCTGCTTGAGGAATTTTAAAATTTTAAATCCACTTGAGGAATTTTAAAATTTCATCGTAACGAGAGGTTCGCGAAATTTTAAACCTCTGCGCTTATCTTTTCTATCTTGCTCCAGGCTAGCAGGTGCACGATGCTAGTTATCACAAGAGCGATGAACGGCAGGAGCATTTTGGATAACACGACGACGATAACCAAAGCGGAAGCCGGCTCGGCGCCCGTCTGCAACTTATAGGCGAATAAACCGTAGAGCGCTACGTTGCATAGTATATTTAACACGAAAAGTCCCACGCAGAGCCACACATAAGTCCGAAAGGTACTTACGCCGCTTACGCGCGCAAGCGAAAAATTTATGCGAAACCATGCGACGATTATGTAAATAACGCCTGCGAAAAGCGCTAGTCCAAATATCGCCGCAAATGGATTATCACTTTGCCCGCCGTCTGCGTCAGGCTCCCTCGGATAAAGGTAATTGAGCACGAGCGCTAGCGCAAAAAAGCAGACGCAGATTATTATGCAGTTGCGATAAAGTGTCGCTGCTTTTATGCCGCTAAGCGCTGAAATTTTTCGGAGTGCCTGCAATCTGAAAAATACTGAAACACAAATAAAAGCAATCAAAATTCCGCTAGCGATATAATTTATCGTCTCGTCGTCAAGGCGCCATGGCTCGCTGAAAGAGACATAGCCTACCACGATAAAAACCACGGGTAACGCCGCCAAAAACAGATCGATGCCGGTGCTGATCATCCCCTCTTTTCTTGCCTGAGATACAATGAATTGCATATATAAACCCTTTTTAAAAATTTGACCCGAAGTATATATAAACAAGCATAAAATATAAATTAAACCGACAAGATCGAAATTCTATCGCGACAAGATATTTGCGAAATTTTAAACGTTTGCGCTTATCTTTTCTATCTTGCTCCAGGCTAGCAGATGCACGATGCCGGTTATTATGAGGACTATGGGTAATATCAAATGGTATAGTGCATTTAATGGAAAAAGGATGACGCAGAGCCACACATATGTCTCAAAGATCCCCACGCCGCTTACGCGTGCTAGAGCAAAATTTATGCAAAACCACGCTACGATTATGTAGATTGCGCCTGCAAGCGCTATTAAAATGCACAATATCATTGCCAAATGCTTGTGTGAGATCGATAAAGGAATCGATAAAAAGATGCTTGTTATGGCAATGACACAGATGCAGACAATTACGCAGTTGCGGTAAAGCACCGCCGCCCTTATGCCGCTAAGCATTGAAATTTTGCGGAGCGCTCTTAGCCTGAAAAATACCGAAACACACAAAAGAGCAAAAATAATTCCGCCAGTGATATAGGTAGCCGTCTTGTTGGTGCTAAGTCCTAGCATATTGCCCTTAGCAATATCTAGCGCAACTAAAGTCGCAGACACCGCCGCTAAAAACATATCAATACCGGTGCTGATCATCCCCTCTTTTCTTGCCTGAGATACGAGATCTTGCATAATAAGCCTTTTTAAAATTTATCCCGAAGTATACATAAATCGATGTAAAGCAGGAATTAAATAGCTAAATTTAAAATTTCAAAATTTCGTCGGGACAAGCTTGCAGACTGCGGAATTTCAGGAATTCTACCAGAGCGAGAATAAAATTTCGCCGCGGGATTTAAAACGGAATTCCATCTATGGATTTGCGGGGTAGAATTTCGCGGTGGAATTTCAGATCTCAAGCGCGACATACTTTCATCGCACGCTTTGAAATTCAGCAAG
>CALHQN010000161.1 GCA_938036585.1 uncultured Campylobacter sp. | reverse complement strand
GATATGTTGGCGATAAATTTTATCTGCTTTGGATAAACTTCCACGACGTCGATCTGCCACGGCTCCTCCGTATCGCAGCTCATCAGATAAAATTCCGCCGTCTTTAAAATTTTAGCCATCTTGGCGCCCGTCACGCGCTCTGCAGCGTCGTAATCGCCGCTCGTAGCCTTCACCTCTACAAAGTGCAAAATTCCGCCCTTACGCGCGACGATGTCGATCTCGCCGAAGCGGCAGCGGAAATTTCGCTTTAAAATTTCAAATCCTTCGCCGCGTAAAAATTCCGCCGCACGGTCCTCGCAGGCAAAGCCGAAAAGATATTCTTTTAAGCTCAACTTAGCTTTCGATCCTGATCATAAAAGGCTTCTGCGTGATGAAATTTTCACCGCTAATTACGCTTATTGCGCGTTTGATATCCTTCTCGCAGCACGTATGCGTCGTGAAAAACAGCGTCACCTCCTCATCCGTTTTGAGCTTAGGCTTTTGCAAAAAGCTGTCGATCGAAAGATCGTTTAAGCTCATAATGTTCGTAAGCTTCGCGAGCACGCCCTTTTCGTCGCGCACGCGCAGCCTGAAATAATACTTCGTGCGGATCTGTTCGCTCGGCAGAATTTGCATAAAATTTTCGCTCGGCAAAATTTTATAGCCGAGCATCGGATTTTTGTTATCGCGCGCAATGTCGATGAGATCGCTTATAACAGCGCTTGCCGTAGCGCTTCCGCCCGCGCCAGGGCCGTAATACATACTCTCGCCGACGCAGTCTCCGTAGATGCTCACGCCGTTCATCACGCCGTCTACTTTTGACAGCATTTGATCCTTTGAAATGAGCGCAGGATGGACGCGAAGCTCGACTTTGTTATCGCACGCGCGCTTAGCCACCGCAAGCAGCTTGATTATGAAATCAAATTCGCGCGCAAAATATATATCCTCCTGCGTAATCTCCTCGATCCCCTCGATTAGGATATCTTCAGGGTCTCCGTGCACGCCGTATGCGATGCTAGCTAAGATCAAAAGCTTATGCGCCGCGTCGAATCCGCCGATGTCGAAGCTGGGATCGGCTTCGGCGTATCCGAGCTCTTGAGCTCGCTTTAGCGCGTCATTAAATTTCTCATTTTTTTGCATCATATTCGTAAGGATGAAGTTGCTCGTGCCGTTTACGATGCCGATGATCTTTTCGATACGATTGGCGCTTAGCCCTTCGCGCAGGGTTTTTATGATCGGAATTCCGCCCGCCACGCTCGCTTCAAAGCCAAAAGGCGTATCGCCCGCTAAGGCCTGAAGCTTGTAGCGATGATAAGCCAAAAGCGCCTTATTTGCGGTAACGACCGCCTTTTTACGCTTTAAAATTTCACTTACGATCTCATAGGGCTTTTCTACCCCGCCCATAAGCTCTACAAAAACGTCGATGTCGTCGCGCTCGATGATACTTTGCGCGTCGCTGCTAAGCGGGATTTGCACATCGCGCTTTTTACTCGTATCGCGCACGAGCCCGATTACGGGCTCTATGCTAACGCCCGCGCGCGCAAGGATGATATCTTTGTTTTTGATCAAAATATTTGCAACTTCGCTACCTACGGTGCCGACGCCTAAAATCGCTACTTTCATCAGATCTCTTTCAAATATTTTTTTATATTTCTAGCGGCCTGGCGAGTTCTATTTTCGTTTTCGATAAAAGCGATTCGCACGTAATCGTCTCCCGCCGCACCAAAGCCAACGCCCGGACTTACGGCGACGCACGCCTTGGTAAGAAGCTGCTTGGAAAACTCCATGCTTCTTAGATGAGCCGCCGCGGGCGGCAATTTCGCCCACGCAAACATCGACGCGCTAGGTTTAGCGATCACCCAGCCCGCGTCCGCAAAAGCGTCAATCAAAAAATTCCTACGCTTCTCATAGGTCGCGCGGATATCCTCTACGCACTCTTGCGGCCCGTCTAGCGCGATCGTGGCGGCTACTTGGATCGGCGTAAACATGCCGTAATCAAACCAAGATTTGATCTTTTTAAGCGCGGCGACGAGCTTTTTATTACCGCTAACAAAACCCACGCGCCAGCCCGCCATATTGTAGCTTTTAGAGAGCGTGTATGCCTCGACTGCGACGTCCTTCGCACCCTGAACCTCAAAAATGGACGGCGTTTTGTAATCGTCAAAAGCGATCTCTGCGTAAGCGATGTCGCTGATGATATAAAACCGCTCCTGCCGCGCCATCGCCACGAGCCGCTCGTAGAAGCTCTTTTGTACGACGACGGTGGTAGGGTTATGCGGGAAATTTACGACGACATATTTTGGACGCGGAATGCTCTCGTCGAAGGTCTTTTGCAGATCGATGAAAAATCTATTCTCATTAAAATTTAAATTCTCATCATAGGCAAGCGGGATTTTAACGACGTTACCGCCCGCGATGATGAAGGCTTGAGTGTGGATCGGATACGCAGGATCGGGTACCACTGCGACATCGCCCGGATTTACGATCGCGCTAGTTAGATGCACGAAGCCCTCTTTAGAGCCCATCACGGCGACAATCTCGCTTTCAGGATCCAAGATCACGCCGTATTTACGCTTATACCAATTCGCGCAGGCAAGTCGCAGCTTGTAGATGCCCTGGCTTACGGAGTAGCCGTGCGTCTTGTCCTTTTGCGCGCTTTCGCAAAGCTTGTCGATTATATGCTGCGGCGTCCTGCCGTCGGGATTGCCCATCGAAAAATCGATTATGTCCTCGCCGGCTCTGCGTGCAGCCATTTTTATGGCGTTAACCTCGGCAAAAACGTAATTTGGCAAACGCTCGATTTTTGAAAAACGGATTTCGTCAAACATCTCAAACCTCTTATCTTAAAGTAATTTTCAAGCCATGTTTAAAATTTCGCGCCTTAAACGCCGCGATCCGCTCGTGCTGCACGAAGGCTAAATTTCAAGCCTTTGTGGCGGTGCGGCGGCAATTTTATATCGCTAAGGCGATTTTAAAATTTTACCACACTAAAATTTTAAAACCGCCGAGGCATTGATCGTTTAAATTTATCACATCGCGACACTTTGCGGCGACATTTAAATTTACGTCCGCTCGAAACGATCGAGACCTTCGTTTTGCGGGGCGCCATGGACGACGCCTCTTAAATTTAGCACTCTACTACACGCGCCCGTGCCGTTTAAAATTTTACCTACGCCGTTTAAAATTTTATCCAAGGCGGCGCAGTTCAAACCTTTAAATTTACGCTCGCGGGTTTAAATTTAAACTGCGCACCATAGCAAGCTAAAATTTTACCCTCTGTCCTCTGCGGCAAAATTCTACGAGCAAAAAACCTCGCACGAGAGCGGATGTTTTACCACTTCTTGCCCTTGTTTAGGCGCAGAAACTCGTCGGTTGAAATTTTAGTGACGTTGCCGTCTTTGACGCGGAGCTTTTGAGTGTTTTTTTCGTTGAAGCTCACATTGCCGTCCGCCTTGCCGACCTCAAACATTCCGTGCCCGGTGGCGATGAGCAGATCCTCGTCACCTTGCGAAGCGACTACGTAAGGGGCATTGATGACCATCTCGCGCTTCTTGCCGCTTTTTAGATCGATGATACCGATCCACATCTTGCCGCGCGGATTAAGCACGATATCTTTGCTGGGTGCAGGTACGCTTTGCGTGGCGTTTTCGTCGGTGGAATTTTCCTCCGTTTTAGCACTCGCGCGCTCGATTCTTATAGAGCGATCCAGCGCATTTAGAGAGCTTAAATTTTCATCCGTTGCCAAAGCCGCATTTACATCCGTTTTAATGGCGAATTTATCCTCCGTAACATTATGCGAAACGACGTCGATACCGATGTTTTCAAGCTTTTTTTGAGTATTATTTACGATTGGGGCATCCGAGTAGGTGGTTTTATTCTGCTCGCTGAAAACCGAGCTCCAAAATTCGTTGAAGCCTTTGTAAAGTCTGAAATAAAAGATCGCCGCGATCAGCAAAACCGTAATCAGCAGCCACACGAGCCAACTGCTGCTACCGCCTCGCTCGGGGCTGATTTTTCTAGTATAGACCTGCTCGACTTTGGCTTTTTTAACGGGCGCAAAGCCCTCTTTTGCGATCTCGAACTCGCTCATCCAGTCCGATAGATCCAGCCCGAACTCGCGCTCTAAAATTTTAATGTAGCCCCTAACATTAAAATTTGCTAGCTTCTCGAAGTCTTTGTTGATGATGTATTCTAAATTTTGCGCATCGATGCGCGTCGTGCGCGCTATCTCGATCAGATCCATAGATTTTAATTTATCCAGATCGCTATTTTTTGGTTGCTGTGTTTGCTCGGGCTTCTCGGTTTGTTCCGCCTGCTCGTCCGTATTATTTAACTTCTCTTCTATTTCTTCCATTTAAAATTCCATCGCATAGTATCGCAAATGCCGCGCTTACGTTAAGCGAATCCCAGCCTTCGCGCATCTTTATTGATACCGCGCAGTCGCATTTTTTAAGCGCCCTAGTAGGTATCCCCTCTTCTTCGTTCCCCATTACGAGTGCGTTTTTCGCGCCGAGCTTTAACTCCTTAAAGTTCGTCCCGTCCGCACTCGCGGCGTAAATTTCAAAGCCGCTTTGTTTAAGCTCGTTTATCACGCTAAGCCCGTCTGCGGCCTTAACGACGTTTAGCTCATACGCCGCGCCCGAGCTTGCGCGCACTACGCCCACCATATTTAGATTATTTGCGACGACGATCACGCTGTCCGCACCCAAAGCATAGGCGCTGCGCATTATCGCGCCGATATTTCCGACGTCGGTAAGCCCATAAAGGATCGGCACGAATTTATCGTCTTTGACGCTAGCAAGATCGCCGAAGCTAAACTCCTCCACCTCGGCCAAGAAGCCTTGATGGTTTCCGCCGCGAGCGAGGGCTTGAGCTTTTTTCGCATCGGCGCGCTCGATCTTTACACCGGTCGCGGCGATCTTTTTAAAAATTTCTTTCTCGCACTCCTTAGCAAGGATGATGCGGATAAATTTCTGCGGATACCGGTTTAAAAGGTGCAAAAACAGCTGCTTTCCGTAAATAATCATTTTGGGATTTTAGCGAAAAACGGTTAAAATATGACTTAGCGTATCAAATTTTTATATATTTCTTTGGCGGGTTCGCCGCTGATTTTTGAGAGCAGTTTCGCTTTTATTTTCGGCGCGATCTCAAGCGACAAAATATCTTCCTGCGTGATTTTTTCAAAGCTTTTCTCGCCTGCGCCGTCAATCACGACGCACCACTCGCCGTTTAAATTTGCGCCGTTTAGGCTGGATAAGACCTCTGCGGCGCTACCGAAAAATTTGGTTTCAAATTTTTTCGTGGCTTCCTTGATCGCAAAAATTTTGCGTTGCGCGTCGATCCCCGCGATCTGCTCTATTAGCTTTACCACGCGCTTGGGAGATTCGTAAAGTACGCATGGATAGGGGCTTTGCATTAAATTTAGAATCTGAGCTTTGCGCTGTGCGCCGTCATTGTTCAAAAAGCCTAAAAAGCTAAATTCTTTCTCCACTAGTCCGCTTGCGGCGGCTGCGAGCAGCAGAGCGTTTGCGCCGCTAAGCACTTCGTAAGGCACGCCGTTTCGTTGCGCAAATTTTACGAGCGCAATCCCCGGATCGCTGATGCAGGGCATGCCGGCATCGCTTACGTATGCGCAAGCTTTTTCGCGCAGAAGCGCCGGATCAAAACTCGCGAAAAACTCCGCTTCGTTGTGCGTGTGCAGCGAGCAAAACTGTGAAATTTTAAATGAAATTTGAAATTTATCGGATAATAAGTTTAGAAGTTTTTTTGAAACCCTCGTATCCTCGCAGATTAGGATTTCGCAGCTTTGCAATACCTCAAGCGCGCGGCTCGAGATATCGCTTAAATTTCCTATCGGCGTAGGAATGAGATATAGCAACTATTTCATTCCGTATTTTTGCTTAAATTTCTCGACGCGGCCCGCGCTATCTACGATCTTCTCGCTGCCTGTGAAAAACGGATGGCAGTTGGAGCAGATATCGACGCGGATCTCAGGCTTGTTCGAGCGCGTTTTAAAAGTGTTTCCGCAAGCGCAGGTAACGGTCGTTTCGACAAAGTTCGGATGGATATTTTTTTTCATTTTTGATCCTTTTTGATGATTTTAAAAGGCAGCGATTATACAACTTTTTTATCTAAAAAGCAAATTTAAAGGGTTTTAAAAAACTCTCGGCGAAGCGGCGGATTTTC
>CALHQN010000160.1 GCA_938036585.1 uncultured Campylobacter sp. | reverse complement strand
CGTCTTGATAATTAATATAAAATAAAGGATTAATTTTATATTATTTGCCGTTTTTTAATCTTAATTATCATTTAGGAGTTTCGTATGAAAAAATTTCATCTGGCTTTGTCCTTGTGCACAGTTCTTTGCTTAAGCGCACAAGCAGACGAGAAATCAAGCGCTACGGACGTATCCAAAAGCAAAGATTCAAATAGGCAAAGCCTGGGCGTAATCGAAGTTACTAGCGATTCTAGCACGCCTAGCACCGTGGATGATATCAAAATCAATACTCGCAACGCTACGCTCATCAAAGATGTATTTCGCGACATCCCAGGCGTTTATGTGGGCGGCACCAACGGCATGAATCAAAAAATTTATATGCGCGGCGTGAGCGATCGCGGTCTAAATATCACGATTGACGGCGCGAAGCAAAACGGCAATACCTTTCATCACAACGCCGATTTACTAATCGATCCTGATCTTATCAAAGCCGTAGAGGTCGATGTAGGCGCGCGCTCAGTCGTGAACGGCTCGGGCGCTTTGGGCGGCTCAGTTGCCTTCAGGACGGTAGACGCTTCTGACATGCTTGAGGACGGTCAGGATATCGGCGCCAAGCTCAAAGTGGGCTATACGAGAATAACGAAGGCTATTCGCAAAGTGCGATGCTCTACGGCAGAGCGTTTGATAGCCTAGATATGCTTGCTGCGTTTAAGCACTACGGATACGGCTTCGGCGAATCGGGCAACGGCAAGCCTACGGGCGGCGACGGCAACGATATAAATTATTTATTAAAAGCGGGCTATAGCTTTTTGGATTTTCATAAAATTTCGCTCTCTACCGAGCATATGCAGTATAAAGGTCTCTATCCGCTGCGGGCGGAATTCGGCTCATGGCTAAACGGACAGCTGGATAACCGCAAATACGAGCGCGATACACACACGATCAAATACACGTATAATCCAAGCGACCTGCTAGAGCTCGACATCACGGGATATTACACCAAACATCAACGCATCGGATCGACTTCAACGAACGTAAAATGGGGCGTCGAGACCAAAGGCGGCAAAATCGGCGCTAAGAGTAAATTTGAAACGGGCGATCTGGCTCATACGCTGCGCTACGGCTTTGATTACTACCGCTCCGAAAACTACGTTAAGCCCGGCAATCTACGCCCCGAGAAGGTCGATAATTATAGCTTTTATATCGAGGATGCTATGCGCTACGGCGGGCTTACGGTAACTCCTGGCGTGCGCTACGAAAGGCACGAGCTAAAGACTTACAACGGTAGAGGCGCTAATATCTCTAGCTACAAATATAAATTCAACGAAGTAAGCCCCGCCTTGGCGCTTGATTACGAGATCGGCGCGGGATTTGGAGCGTTTGCAAGCTATGCGCGAGTATTTAGAGGACCTGACGTAATGGAGAGCATGATGGCTGCGGGTACTAGCCGCGGCAGACCACTAAGCTGGATGGCCAATGAAAATTTAAAGGCCACTACGGGTAACGCCTACGAAATAGGCGGTCGCTACAAAAGCGATCTGGCAGAAAATTCCTCAGTAAGCCTAACTGCGAAGTATTTCAGAACGGAATATAAAAATTTAATCGTAGATAACAACGCGGCGGGCGGAATCGTCGGCTGCCCGGGAGGCGCAGCAAATACTTTATGCAGGGCTAACGCAGGCAGTGCGAACATTGACGGCGTCGAGCTTTTCGCAAGATTAATATTAGATGATTTGAGCCTTGCTGCGGGTTACACACACCAGCACGTAGAATATAAAGACCGCGTACGCAGCGGCTCGGACTATCTAAGCTCAAACATCATCGGCTACCGAGATTATGGCGATAAATACACCTTCAATGCCGAGTACGCAATCTCTGCGGCGGATCTACTGCTGGGCTATAACTTGCTCTTTTTCAACTCCAAAAACGTAGCCTCCGCAAATAGCGACGAAAAAACAAAAGTGCCTAGCTACGCGGTTCACGATCTATATGCGACCTACGCTCCGGATAGCGGGCGATTTAAAGGGCTTGAGATCAACGCGGGCGTTTACAATCTCTTTGATAAAGCCTACGCGTCGCACTCACAGCGCAGCGCCGATTTCACCGGTGATTCAAACGCTATCGACTGGGAGCCGGGACGAAATTTCAAGCTAAACGTGGCGTATAAATTTTAAAGCTTACGCGAGATGACGGTACGAAATTTTGCACGCTAAAGCGGCGAAATTTTAAAAATTCAAAACCCTTGGAATTTCAAAATTCTAAGGGTTTTATAAATTTGAAATTCTTAGACTTAGAATTTCAAGCTTTTAAATTCTACTAACATAAATTTTCTCGTAAAATTCTCATTCAAAATGGAATTCTAGCGTGCAGCGGAATTCCAAAAATTCAAAGCGATATCCGCAACGCTTCACATCCGAAGTTCCTTTAGAATTTATAAAATTACTCCCGCTTCAAGCGCCGTCCGTTTACTCTTCATCGTTAAAATTCCGTTTTAAATTTATATAAAGGAGAGCCTATGTTAAATTCCACCAAAAATGCCATTCGCGGCGCGTTTTGGACGAAGCCGTTCATCGTTTTAGTGCTGCTTTTATTGCTGCTGATCCCGCTTACCTTCATCGACAATATCACCTATTCGCGCTCGGATACCAAAATGCGCGCCGAGGAATCGATACTTAATCCCGTCGGCGGCGAGCTGCAAATCCAAGGACTTGCGATCGTGGTGCCGTATAAAGAGATAATCGGAGCGGTGGACGATAGCAGCGGAAATATCGTAAAAAGGCAGATAAACAAAAATTTTATCATCGTGCCTAAAAACTACTCCCTCGTGGCGGAGATCGATCCGATCTATCTAAAGCGCGGAATTTTTCGCGTCCCGATCTACAATGGCGACTTTGCGCTTAAGGCGGACTTCGAGGCGATAAACTACACAGAGCTCGGCGTCGATCCCTCAAAGCTAAATTTCGACGAAACCGTGCTCGTTCTTGGAGTCGGCGATCAAAAATCCTTCACGGCCTTTCCTAGTCTAAATTTAAACGGCACGGAGCTCAAGCAGTATCACGGCAACGTCGAAGCGAAGATCTTTGAGCGAAATTTAATCTACAAACTCCCGTCTTCGGTGCTCTCATCGGATTTCAATATCTCCGGCACGCTTAAAATTCAAGGCGGCAAGGCTTTGCATCTTGCTCCTATCGCACAAAATAGCCGCTTCGACGTTAGCTCTACCTGGGCATCGCCTAGCTTCGGCGGCGGTTTCATCGCCAAATCGCGCGAAGTAAGCGCGCAGGGATTTAAAGCCTCTTGGGAAGTAACTGGGCCTGCTGCGGGCATATCGCCTGCGTGGCTGGCTGATCAAAACGACCGCGTCGCTATGACGAACTGGCGCAGGGACGACGATAGAAACGATGCCGTAAGCATTAGCTTCATCGAGCCCGTGAACAACTACTCGCTAATTATGCGCTGCACGAATTACGCGCTGCTGTTCTTAGCGGTGCCGTTTTTAGCGATCTTTTTGTGCGAAGTATATACCCGCGAGCGCATCCACCCGATACAATACCTCCTCATCGGCCTGGAAGACGTCGTTTTCTACCTGCTGGTGCTTTCGCTTTCCGAGCATATGGGCTTTGCGATTAGCTACGCCATCTCGGCGATCGCGGTCAGCGCGATAGTGTTTTTCTACGCAAGCGCGATATTTAAAGGCGTGCGCCGGGGCGTTTTCATCACCTGCGTTCAGCTCGTCTCATATCTGATCCTCTACGTCATCTTAAATTCCGAAGACTACGCCCTATTAATGGGAAGCTTGATGATATTCGCGGTGATCTCTTTGGTGATGTATTTTACGCGCAAGCTCGATTGGTACGATACGGCGATCCCAAGCGGCGAGAAAAAGCAGGAGCAAGAGCCCGAAATTTAGCCTTTAAATTTGCCGCTAAATTTAATCGCGACGGCCTTTGGAGCTTTAAAATCCAAAGGCCATTTTAAATTTGCTCGCTAAATTTCAACTGCCAAAATTTCATCTATTTAAAATTTAGCCGCCGCGGTATGCAAACTGCGACCGAGCCGAACGGCGCATTTTAAAATTTAGCCCTGCGAGCACGTCGCGACCAAATCTAGGGCGCGCCGCTTTAAATTTTAAAATTTCATCTATTCCATAGCGCCGATTTTTGAGTATAATGAGCGAAAAATTTAAGGATTTTGTGTGATACTTGCTATTGAAAGCAGCTGCGACGACAGCTCGGTCGCGGTGATGGATGAGCGCAGTTTCGAGCTGAAATTTTACGAAAAAATAAGTCAGGAGGCTGATCACGCCAAATACGGCGGCGTCGTGCCCGAGCTTGCCGCGAGGCTGCATACGGAGGCGCTGCCGCGGATTTTACAGCGTGCAAAGCCCTATTTTAGCGAGCTTAGCGCCGTCACAGCGACCAATACCCCAGGGCTCAGCGTGAGCCTGATCGGCGGCGTGAATATGGCAAAAGCGCTTGCGCTTGCGCTAAATTTGCCGCTCATCGGCGTAAATCATCTCATAGGCCACGTTTACTCGCTGTTTTTGGACGGTGAGGCGCGATTCCCGATGGGCGTTTTGCTCGTTAGCGGCGGGCATACGATGGTTTTGGATATCGACGCGGCGGGGGGTATCGAAATTTTAACGACTACCGGAGACGACAGCTTCGGCGAGAGCTTCGATAAGGTCGCAAAGATGCTAGGTCTTGG
>CALHQN010000159.1 GCA_938036585.1 uncultured Campylobacter sp. | reverse complement strand
TTTAAAATTTAAAACTGCACGAGAGATAAAATGAACAAGCAAATGGACGAGATAGAAAGACTGCGAACGTTTTTAAAAAGCGTGAGAGATGAATACAAAGCCTTAAATAAAATAGCCGAAGCGCAGGTCGTAAGCAGGCGCTGGGCGTCGGATAGCTGTATCAATTTAGAGCCGTTTTATTTCGAATATAACCGCTTCTTTAAGGGCAAAATTTTAAAAGCTAAACCAAAAAAGATCGTAAACGCCTACGAATACGGCTTTGACGCGCAAGATCGCGTCGTTTTTGAAAGACAACATGACGGCAAAAAACATTTCTTTGAAAGCCTTTATTTTTGGGGGCGGGACGAAGTTTTAAAATATCATTTCGGTTGCTACAATAAAAGATGCGTAGGATGCTTCAATATAAAAAGATTTATCTATGAGGATGGCGAGCTAAAGTCCATCTACTCGGCCTTTGACAACAACGCCTATGGGATAGAAAATTTTACTTACGAAGGCGGCAAACTCGCACAAAGACGGGAGTATGTAGAGCACCCTCGCGCAGGCAGAAGGAATGACGTAACAAACTATGAATTTGACGCAATGAGCGAGCTAAGCTTAATAACCGAAAATGGTTATGTGCGCTATCAAAAGCCGGATAAGAATATGAGCTACAAAAAGCTCTATGAGCTCGCCGCTCAAAGGCTGCTGCCCGCGATTAAAGAGACGATCAAAAAGCACGCGCCCGCCGGCAAACTCTACTGCATAAATTTAGCTTGCGACAATAGGAGTTTGCCGCCGATCATCGGATTCGGCTCGCAAGAGCAGCGCGTGCAGTGGCTTGCACAAAAGGATGGTTGGCTTCTTTGGCTTGTTCCTGATTACGAGTTTCGAGCCGAGGTCGAAGTAGACTACGAAACGGCGAAAATTTTTGATCTTTTCAATCAAGAAACGCAGCTAAATGATAAATATGCGCAGGCTAAAAAGCTCATTTGGGAGTGCGTGAAGCAGCTCAAAGCAGGTCTTGGCGAATTTGCGCTCGATATGACGGATGATTTTACGATCACGGCTACCGATTGCGATCTTGGCAATCTGAGGAAAGATTTCATAGCGATAAATCCCGAGCTTGTAAGCACGTATAAGGGCAAAATTTAAAATTTACAAACCGCACGGGAGATAAAAATGAATAAGCAAATGGACGAGATAGGAAAATTGCGAGCGCTTTTTAAAAGCGCGAAAAATGACTACGAAGTCCTAAAAAAGAGCGCCGAAGCGCAGGCCGTAAGCAGGCACTGGGCATCAAATCAGTATTTAAATTTTGAGCCGTTTTATTTTGAGTTCAACCGCTTCTCAAAAGGCAGGGTTTTAAAAGAGGCGCCCAAAAAGATCGCAAACGCCTACGAATACGGCTTTGACGCGCAAGATCGCGTCGTTTTTGAGAGGCAGTATGTGAGCGAAAAATATTTCTACGAAGAGTTTTATTTTTGGCGGCAGGATGAAATTTTAAGCTACCGATTTGATTATTACGATAAAAAATGCGTGAACGTAAAAAGATTTGTCTATGAAGATGGCGCGCTAAAATCCATCTACTCGGCTTTTGCAAGCGAAGGCTACTGGATAGAAAATTTTACTTACGAGGGCGGCAAGCTCGCGCAAAAGCAGTGGCGCGGCACGGATCCATACGGAGGCAAATTCGACCGCGTCATAAACTACGAATTTGACGCTATAGGCGAGCTAAACTTAATAGTCGAGGGCAGCTACGCGCACTACAGAAAACCGGATAAAAAAATGAGCTACAAAAAGCTCTATGAGCTCGCCGCGCAAAGGCTGCTGCCAGCGATTAAAGAGGCGATCAAAAAACACGCGCCCGGTTGCAAGCTCTACTGCATAAATTTAGCCTACGACGACACGGGCTCGCTGCCGCCTCAGATCGGATTCGGCTCGCAAGAACAGCGCGCGCAGTGGCTTGCGCAGGGTGATGACGATAACTGGATCGTTTGGAACGTCGCCGATTATGAGTTTCAGGCTGAGTTGGACGAGGACGACGAGACGGCAAATCTTTTTGATCTTTTCAATCAAGAAACGCGACTAAACGGCAGATACTCGCAAGCCAAAAAGCTTATTTTGGAGTGCGCAAAGCAGCTCAAGGCGGATATCGGCGAGCTCGGGCTCGACGTGAGCGAGGATTTTGCGCTCGTAGCGAGCGATTATGATCTTAGCGATCTGCGGAAAAATTTCAAAGCGATAAATCCCGAGCTTGTAAGCACGTATAAGGGCAAAATTTAAAATTTTATCGTCGCG
>CALHQN010000158.1 GCA_938036585.1 uncultured Campylobacter sp. | reverse complement strand
GGTTTTCGCCTGCGCGAACTCGCTTCAAGGCGCTTTCTATCGGCACGGTGTATTGGCGTGCGTCCACGACGCCCTCGATCCTGCGGATGGCGTCTGAGTGGCCTTGGCTTACGCCTTTACCCCAAAATGTGTAGCTGCTGCCGTTTTCTAGCACACTCTCGCCAAATAATCTATTTAGCGAAAACAGCCCAGGATCCCAGCCAACGGCGATGATGCCTACGTTTCCGCCCGCTTTGGCGGCGGCGTCCACCGCGGCGAAGTGCTCAGGGATTTTTGCGTGCGTATCGAAGCTATCGACGACGTTAAAATCTTTTGCAAACTCCGGCGTCTGTGTCGGTAGATCTGTCGCGCTACCGCCGCAAAGCACCAAAACGTCAAATTTACCCTTGTACGATAAAATTTCGTCCACGCTAAACACCGGCGCGCCGCATGTTTGCACGCTGTGCGGCTCGCGGCGAGAAAACACTGCCGAAAGCTGCAGATCCTTACTATTGCGCGCGGCAAGCTCTACGCCGCGACCCAAATTTCCATATCCCAAAACCGCTATTTTTATTTTTTCGCTCATTTTTTATCCTTCAAATTTTAAAATTTAGCGCGTAAAACGGCGCGCCGCCGATGAAATTTTACCTCAGTAGGAAATAATAAATTACGTATAACCAACTTAAAAATCCGTGGATTATCGCCCACATTATGCTTTTATTGACTCCCCATGATAGTGCGACGGCTATGACCGTGCCTAAAGTAAATCCACCGATGCTACCTTTCATTTTTTTCTCCTTGATTTAAAATTTAGGTTCAAACGAGCGGACTACTCGCCAAACGCCTTTAGCTCGTCGCATACTTTGGCGAATTTTTCCTGCGCGCTTTGCAGCCCTTCGCGGTTTGCGGCGACGACGTCAGCGGGCGCGGAGGAGATAAATTTTTCATTGCCAAGCATTGCAGAGAGCTTTTCGATCTCTTTTTGCAGCTTCGTTTTCTGCGCATTAAGGCGTGAAATCACGCCGCTAAGATCGACCCCCTCAAGCGGCACGAAAGTTTCTAGGCTCTCGCTTACGTCGCGGGCGGAATTTGCGATATTTTGCTGCGTAAATTCCACTTCATCTACCTTGGCAAGCGTTTTAATGTAGTCTGCGGCGGCGCTTAGATCGACTGCGGATTTGACGTAGGCTTTGGCTACGCGCGCATTGCCGAGCTCGATCGTCGCCTTTGCGCGACGGATGCTAACGATCGCCTCAATGACGAGCGAAAATAGCTCCTCGATCCGCTCGTCGCGCTCACCAGGATGTGGGTATCTCATCACCATGATGGAGCACGCATCTTGCAGCTTCGTGCCGCTTAGCTCCTGATACAGATACTCGCTTAGAAACGGCATAAACGGGCTTAGTAGCTTCATCGCTTCTTTAAAAATCATCCCTAGCTCGCCTATCGCGGCCTTGTCCGCCTTGCTAAGCTCAATGCCCCAGTCGCAAAACTCGTCCCAAAAAAACTTATAAAGCTCGGTCGCAGCATCGTTGAAGCGGTAAGTATCTAAGCTCTCGCGCACGGAATTTACGCAGCAGTTAAAGCGCGAAAGCATATATTTGCCGAGGCTCGTTTTGATCCGCGCCGCGTCCAAATCGTCAAATTTAGAGGCGTTTAAAAGCAAAAATTTGCTCGCGTTATAAAGCTTATTCGTAAAATTTCGATATATCAAAAGCTTATCGTCGCTAAGGCGCAGATCGCGCCCCTGCACGCACAAAATCGTAAGCGTAAAGCGCAAAATATCGGCGCTAAATTCATCGATTTTTAGCAGCGGATCTACTACGTTTTTGCTCGATTTGCTCATCTTTTTGCCGTCTTTGTCCTTAACCAGAGCATGCAGGTAGATGTCGTGAAACGGCAGCTCTCCCATGGCGTTTTGGCACTGAAACATCATGCGCGCGACCCAGAAAAATAAAATGTCAAAGCCGGTAATCAGCATGGTATTTGGATAGAATTCGCTCAAATCCTCCTCAAACCACTTCTCGTTTTTCAGCGCCTCGCCGTTGCCCCAGCCAAGCGTGCTGATCGGCCAAAGACCGCTTGAAAACCATGTATCAAGCACGTCGGGATCTTGAGTAAAATTTTTGCCGCCGCATTTTGGGCAAACATCGGGGCTCTCGCGCTCATCCGCCCATTGATGGCCGCAGTCACAGTAAAACACGGGAATTCTATGCCCCCACCACAGCTGGCGGCTGATACACCAGTCCTTCAGCTCGCGCATCCAGGCGTTGAAGCTATTAATCCAGTGCTTCGGGAAAAATTCCGCCTCGCCCGCATTTACTCTGGCGATCGCATCTTTTGCGATATCTGCGCGCACGAACCACTGCTGCGAGATGTACGGCTCGACGACGTTTTTGCAGCGGTAGCAGTAGCCGACTTGATTTTCGTAGTCCTCGATTTTTTCAATAAAGCCCAGCCTATCAAGCTCCGCTACGATCTGATCGCGCGCGGCAAGTCGCTCTAAGCCATTGAATTTACCGCACTGCTCGTTTAAAATTCCTTTTTCGTCAAAAACGGTGATAAACTCCAGCTCGTGGCGCTTGCCGACCTCGTAGTCGTTGGTATCGTGCGCCGGCGTGACCTTAACCGCACCCGTTCCGAAGCTCATATCGACGTATTCGTCGGCGATGATCTCTATCTCGCGGCCGATTAGCGGCAGCACGAGCTTTTTGCCGATCCAATTTTTATAGCGTTCGTCCGCGGGATTTACCATCACCGCAGTATCGCCGAAGTAGGTCTCGGGTCGCGTAGTAGCCACTACGATAAATTTATCTTGCGCGTCCGAAAAGTAATAACGCAGATAATAAAGCTTGCCCTTGTTCTCCTTGTGCTCGACCTCCACGTCGCTTAGCGCGCCGTCGTGCGTGCACCAGTTTACCATGTAGTTTCCGCGCACGATGAGCCCCGCGTCGTATAGATTTACGAAGGCTTTGCGCACGGCGTTTTTGAGCCCTTCGTCCATCGTGAAGCGCTGTCTGCTCCACGCGGGCGTGACGCCCAGGCGCTTCATCTGCTTTACGATCTGCCCGCCGCTTTGCTCCTTCCAATGCCAAACGTGCTTTAAAAACTCTTCGCGCCCGATCGCTTCTTTTTTAATCCCTTGCGCCAAAAGCTCGCGCTCGACGACGTTTTGCGTCGCAATGCCTGCGTGGTCTAACCCCGGCTGCCACAGCGTGCGGTAGCCGTCCATTCGCTTATATCGCGTCATAATGTCTTGCAAGGTAAAGGTGAGCGAATGCCCGATATGAAGCACTCCGGTAACGTTTGGAGGGGGCATCATGATACAAAAGTTTTTGCCTTTTTGCCGGATATCTTTATTGCCGTCAATCTCGAAGTAACCGCGCTGCTCCCAAATTTTATAAAAGCTCTCCTCTACGGCTTTCGCGTCGTAAAAATCTGCCATTTTCAGCCTTTTTTTAAAATTTTAAATTTTGCGATTTTAGCGGAATTTTTGTAAAGCGCTCATTAAAATGGCGATATTATATAGACAATAGATTAAAGTATAGTATTTCGATATATCTATAAGTATTGATTTTTAAAGGA
>CALHQN010000157.1 GCA_938036585.1 uncultured Campylobacter sp. | reverse complement strand
ACGAAGTCCCGCCGAAATTTTAGCGCAAAGTCCATCACAAACTCTTGTGTGGAAACATATTAAAATTGCATGGCGAAGTCCGTTTGTGTCGCGTGATCGTAACGTGCGCTAAATTTTAGAATTTCAAACCGAGCCCCCACATTTTAAATTTAAAACGTGGATTAAATTTAAAATTTAAAACCGAAGATAAATTTTAAAATTCCACGGCGAAATTCTACGTTAAAAGCACCCGTGCTTTTGCAAAACCTCGGCGAAGGCATAGATGAAATGAGCGAATTCCGCATTGCTCGCATCCGCGTCTAAGGCGAAAAACTTTTGAGCCGAAGCTTAGAGCTAAACGAGTCTTTAAACTAAATCCTACAGCGACACGACCTTTGAGCCGAAGCCTTCTTCTGCGGGCGTGCCGTCGCGAAAGCCCTTGACGCTGGGGTGCGATTTTAAAAACTCCTTGACCGCGAACGCGAGCTTGCCCGTGCCGATGCCGTGCTTGACGATGATCTCATCAAAGCCCATCACGAGGCTTTGGCTGATGAATTTATCAAGCCTGCTGATCGCTTCCTCGGCGCGCAAGCCGTGCAGATCGAGCACGAGCGACGCGGAGGAGGGCTTTTGCACCTTGATGCTGATGTTTTTTGCGGGCGCGGGCGTCGCGCCGCTGCGCTTTAGCTCGCTAAGCGGCACGCGCAGCCTGATGCCGTCGCTTAGCATCAGCGCCTGGGTTTTGCTGAGCGATAAAATTTCGCCCTTGATATTGCCGTATTTGACGCGATCGCCCACCTTGAAGCTTTGCGGCTCGGGCGTGCTGAGTTCGGGCTGCTGCACGGTCCGTGCGAGCTCGTTTGCGCGGTTTATGGCGCGCTGCTTTTCGCGCACGTCGCTTAGGCTCACGCTACGTTTGGCCTCCGAAATGGCGCGGTAGTATTCGTTTTGCAGCCTTGAAAGCTCCGCCTTCAGCTCGCTTTGCGCGCGCTCGCGCTGATCTTTTAGAGCCTCGCTTAGTGCGTCTAATTTCTCCTCTTTTTGTTGCGTCTGAGCTAGTTTTTGCTTTAGCTCAAGCTCTAAATTTATCGCTTTTGAGATAGCTTCGTTTAGGTTCTCTTTGTTTTCGCCGTAGTTTTTGCGCGCCGCAGCGATCAAATTTTGCGCTATGCCGTAGCGCAGCGCAGTTTCAAAGGCGTAGGATTTGCCGATCGTGCCCTTTAAAAACTCATACTTCGGCGCGCTATTTTTCTCGTCGTAAAGCGCCGCCAGCAGCTCCACGCGCGGATCTTTCGCAAGCAGCATCGCCAGGCGCTTGTGATGGGTGGTGATGACCATCTTCACGTCGCCGCCTATCAACTGCTCGATCATCGCGCCGTATAGGCTCGCAGCCTCCTCAAAATCGGTACCCAGCTCGATCTCATCTACGCCGATCAGAATTTCTTTGCGCCCGAACAGTTTGCTAAAGGCAACCATCCTGCCCGCGAAGGTCGAGATGTCGTTTTTGGAGTTTTGCGGATCCTCCATTATGAGCTCGAACTCCTTAAAGGTGCCGATGCGGCTGAGGCTTGCGCGAATAGGCATCGGAAGGAGGTACTTAGCTAGCAGCGCCGCGCTTAGAATGCTTTTTAAAAGCATCGATTTTCCGCCCGCATTCACGCCGGTGATGAGTAGAATTTTGCCGCTAAATTCCACGCTCACGCGCTTTGGATTTTTAAGCGCGGGGTGGGCGAAGCTATCTAGGACGATGTCGCGCGAGGGCTCGGGCAGGACGAACTCATAATCGCTCGCTCTTGCCATCGCGGCGCGCGCAATCAGCGCATCGATCGCATCGAAAGCGGCATTTATAAATTTTAAAAAAGCTAAATTCTTATTAAAAACCGCACTGATTTGCTTGCAGTGCTCGAAAACGATCTGCTCTTTCTTATCCAAAATCGCGCTTTGAGCGGACTTCAGAGCCGCGATCGCGTCGGGAAGCACGTAAAAATAGCCTCCGCTTGAGCGCGCTACGACGCTGCCTTTTAGCACGTGATTAAAGCCGCCGCGCACCAGCAGAGCCTCGGTGTCGCTTATGTAGTGGATCTGCGTGTCGGCGAGATACGGCGAAAGGGCTTTGGAATAGATCAGCCTTTTTAGCGTCTGCTCGATCTCGCCCTTTTTTATCTTAAACGCCTCGTTCAGCGCGCCGAAGCGCTCGTCTATCGCGTCACGAAAGCCGCCCTGATCGTCGAAACAATCCTTTAATTGCGCGATGGGCGAAGGGATCTCGATCTTCGCAAGCCAAGCGGCGAGTTTGCCCTCAAAAGGCTGCTTTTTGAGGTACAAAAAATATCGGACGATCTTGCTAAATTCGTAAATTTCGCTGATATGAAGCACGCCGTGCTTTGAGATACGCATCAGCGCGTCGTCTAGGTTCGCGACGCTCTCGCACTGCGCGAGATCAAATTTCGTAAGCTCTGAAATTTTTTCAAAATTCAGCTTGCTATCGCCGCTTAAAAACAGCGGCTTTTCGCGCGCCAAAAAGCTTTTAAATTTCGCTAGATACTCGCCTAGATCGAGGCGCATAAAGAGTTCGTCACTGATCATAAACGCACTCTTTAATCTTGTAGGTTTTGCCCTTAAACTCCGCGCCCGCGCTTTTTTTGGCGATGAAAGCGCCCAGCGAAAAGGAGTAGGTGAAATTTTCTCGTGTTACGATCTGCGCGGAGCCCTGCTCTTTGTCTGCGGCAAAATTTTGCGTAGTTTTAGAATTCTGCGCGGAGGCTTGCGGACTATAGCTTTGCGCGTCGTCTCGTTGCGCGAAATTTTGCTGCATGCGGCTCTGCGTATCGCCTTGCTGCGTAGAATTTTGCGAAGTAGGGCTTTGTGCAGAATTTTGTCCACCCGAAACAGCGTCGATAGTTTGCGCGGAATAGTTTTGCGCGGCGGAAGCCTGCTCGTTCGTTTGGGCGGTTGAGCTTTGCGCGGTGGAAGCGACCTCGCCTTGTGCGTTTAAATTTGCTTCGTCGGCTTTCGCACCCAAATTTTTCGCAACCGCGCTATGTTTTTCGGAGAAGGAATTTGCCGCGCCGCCGCATCTTAATCTAGCGCCCGCGTTAAATTTAAACACCATCTCCTCCTCAAGCTTGGCGGATCGCTCGCTCGCGTTTTCGTAAAAATACGCCCCCGCGCACAGCAGCACGATCAGCGCCGTGGCGATGATTTTGGCCCTTTTGCTTAAAATTTCGTCCCGCACGAAAAAGATCGCCGCGATAAATAAAAATGCGAAAATAAATATTAAAAATCTCAAATTTTATCCTTGCCCGCCCGCAGCGGAGTTTGGCTCGTAAATTCGGCGAGAGTTTTCAAGCCTAAAATTCTCCGCGCAGCTGATAGGTGATGTCGCCTGCGCCAAATCCGATCACGAGCCCGTCGTTTATGATGTGGCGGACGCCGAAAATATCGCTAAATTCTATCTTCTCGCCGTTTCTAAAGACCCGCTCGGTAAATAGCGCGCCGAGCCCCTTAAACTCCTCTTTCAGATCGATGCCGTTACTAGGCTCGCCAGCGGCGTAAACGGGCAGTACGACTAACTCCTCCACGCCCGCAAAGCACTCTTTAAAGGCGTTTAAATTCGCCTTAAGCCTGCTGAAGCGGTGCGGCTGAAAGATCGCCGTGATCTTGCTGAGCCCAAGCAGGCTGGCGTATTCGCGTGCGCTTTGCAGCGTCGCTCTGATCTCGGTGGGGTGGTGGCCGTAGTCGTCGATGAGCACGAAGTTTGGGGTGGCGCACAGAATGTCGAAGCGCTTTTTGATCCCTTGATAATTCAGCAAATTTTTGCGGATCTGTTCTAGCCCCGTCTCGCACGCTGCGGCAAGGATCGCCAGTGACGCGTCTATGGCGATGTGCCTTCCTAGCCCGTAAACCTCGAAGCGTCCGAGCTCTTTAAGATTAAAACTTATAAACGGCTGATGATCGCGCAGCAGCACCTTCAGATCCGTTATGTCGCGCGAAGGAAAGAGCTTGATACAGCCAAGCTTTATGGAGCTTAAAAACTCATCCTCGGCGTTTATCACGCGGATCTTAGCGCGCTCTAAAAAGCCGCGATACGCCGCGTGAAATTTATCCAAATCGTTGTCGTAATGATCCATATGCTCGGGCTCTGCGTTGGTCACGACCGCGACGTAGGGGTTGGAATTTAAAAAGCTAGAATCGCTCTCGTCGGCTTCAAAGATGATGTTTTCGCTGTTTTCATATTTCATATTCGAGCCGAACTGCTTGGAGATCGCGCCGATGATGACCGAGCCGTTTATCAGCGCCGAGGTTATCGCGCTCGTGGTGCTTTTGCCGTGCGCGCCGGCGACTGCGAAGACGCGCTTGTCTTTTAGCACGAAGGGCAGGGCTTCCTTACGCGACAGGCAGACGATCCCCTTTTTGCGCGCGGCTTGCAGCTCGACATTGTCCTCTTTGATCGCGGCGGAGTAGATGACGATCTCCTGATCTTTTATCGCCGAAGCGTCGTGCGGCGTGATGATCTCCATGCCGCTAGCTCTTAGCTTGTAGGTCGTCTCGCTCTCTTTGATATCAGAGCCTGAGATGATAAAATTTTTCTCGTGTAAAAATCTCGCTAATGCCGATATCCCTA
>CALHQN010000156.1 GCA_938036585.1 uncultured Campylobacter sp. | reverse complement strand
AGGCGAGCAATCTTACAAGCCTAAATTTAGTAAGCATACTTTTAAGCTAAGACGCGCTGTTTCGCTGCGATAAAATTTGCCGTGAAATTTCGCAATTAAATTTTACGTGGAATTTCACAGGGTATAATTTCAAAAATTCTATGCAAGGAGGCGGGCTATGGCAAGGGTTTTGATCGTCGAGGACGAGGGGATGCTGCTAGACATGATGTGCACCTACATGCGCGGCGCGGGGCACGAGGTAAGCGGCAGTAAAAGCTACGACGAGGCGCTCTCTTTAGCGTACGAAAAGAGCTTCGATCTGTGGATCTTCGACGTCAAAATCATCGGCGGCAACGGCTTTGCGCTGCTTCGCGAGCTGCGCGAGGCGGGGCGCGGAGCACCGTGCATTTTCACGACGTCGCTAAATACTCTGCAAGACGTCGAAAGCGGCTTTAGAAGCGGCTGCGACGACTACCTCAAAAAGCCCTTCGAACTAAAAGAGCTAGCCCTGCGTGCGGATAATCTACTAAAGCGCACCTTCGTCCACAACGCCGCCCTGCGCGAAAATATCGGCGGAAGTTTTAGTTTCGATATGGCTCAGCGCGCGCTATATCATGCAGATAGGCTCGTGCCGATGCCGCAGAAGCAGGCGCGGCTTCTTGCTCTGCTTCTGAAAAACCGCGATAAATTCCTTAGTAAGGATGAAATTTTCGCTGCGCTGTGGGACTACGACGAGAGTCCGAGTGAGCTTAGCCTGCGCGTTTATATCGCGGAGCTGCGAAAAATTTTGGGCAAGGATCGCATCATAAACGCTTCCAAGCTCGGCTACAAATATCTCTAGGAGCGCGCCGTGTCCAAAATGCGTCAAATTCTACCGATTTTTTTGCTCTACACGCTTACTAGCGTCTTGTTTTTAGCGCTGGTAAGCAGCGTATTTTACGAGCGGGAGAAGTTTTTTATCGCGGATCGCGATGCCTTTGCGATCAGAGATTTCAAACACGGCCTAGAGGCTAAGCTTGCGCGCGGCGGGCGCCTAAACGAGGGCGATTTCGACGCCATGCAGGCATACGCGGCGGATCTGAATAGCAGCGATGAGATCGCACGGGATTTTGAGCCGAAGGATGACGCACCGCGCGTGTATATGGAGGGGACCAGCAGGATCGAGCAGTTTAATCTCACTGCCAAGGACGGCACGGAGTATTACGTAGCGATCAAAACGGAGGCGCTTGAGGGCAAGCTCGCGGAGCTGAAGCTTAAAATTTTAGCTGCAAGCGCGCTTGTTTTGGCGCTTATTTTGCTGATCGCGTATTTTATCATCCGCCTTTCGCTACGCCCGCTTTACGAAAAGATCGAGTTTCTTGACGGCTTCATCCGAGACACGACGCACGAGATAAAAACCCCGCTTAGCGTGATTTTGATGAGCATCGAGCTTTTTGATACCGATGCGAAAAAATATCTGGGCAATATCAAGGCGGGCGCAAATACGATAAACGCGCTATTTGAGGATCTAACCGCGCTAAGCTTAAACAAAAGCGGCAGCGGGCGAGAGGTAAATTTAGGCGAGCTACTGCAAAGTCGTATCGAGTATTTCGGCGTCTCTGCGGAGCAAAAGTGCATAAGCTTAAACGTCGATCTGCGTCCGGTAGCCTTTTGCGCGGATGAGTTTAAGCTGCGAAAAATCATCGATAATCTGCTTGGCAACGCGATAAAATATTGTGATGAGCTCGGCTGCGTCGGGGTGAGCCTGCGCGAGCATTCGCTTCGCATCAAAAACAGCGGCGCGGGTATCGCGCGGCAAAATTTGCCGCATATTTTCGAGCTTTACACCCGCTTTGACGAACGCAACGGCGGCTTTGGCATCGGGCTTTTTATCGCCAAAAAATACTGCGACGAGCTCGGGCTTAAAATTTCGTGCGATAGCAACGAGGACTGGACGGAATTTGAGGTGAAATTTTAACTTTACCCAAATGAAATTCTGCGCGAACGAAATTTTAGCGGGCGGGCTTATTAGGCTTAACCGCGCGGGTTTAAATTTAGCTAGCGATTCAGTTCGTAAAAATTTGCGCTAGGTTATAATTTGACGGCGGAATTTACGCATGCAATCCGGTCGCACCCACAAAATTTCGCCCGCCGGCTTGCAGAATACAAAGCGAAAATTCTACGGAATTTCGTGAAATTTTATTTGGACGCGGACAAGATCGCGGCGGCTAGGGATAAAATTTGCAGCAGCTTAGATAAAATCGTGCGCGACAACCGGCAAAATTCCGTGAAAATTTCGCGGCGCGTCGATCGAGCCTGCTTGCTCTGCTATCTCATACACGCCGTATTCATAGCCCGCACAAAAGGCGGCGTCGCTTTGGGTTTTGATACTCGAACGGAAGCTATCCCGCCTCTCATTCTTGCCGCTCCAAGCCTTGCTTCGCCGTGATACATACCGAGCTTATCTTTCGTCCACGCAAAGCCTGTGTGTCCGTGCTTATCGATAAAGATGCCGCCGAGCTTTGCCTATCCCGTATATTATGCAGGTGCTTTTGCAAGATATTGCGGTAGGCTACGCTTAAATCAATGCTGCGGCTGTCCGTGTTTAACCCGGATCACGAATATCTTGCCGCGATTTGCTTTTGCCCTAAAATTTGCACGATCTCATCTAAGCTTAAAATTTTGCCGTGCGAGTCAAAGCCTACGTTTAGTATGCGCCCCTCCAGGCTAGAAGCGCGGTCGTGCAAGTGTCCGTGAAGCATAAAAGAGCCTTTCGAGGCGTGGTTGTGCTCCTCTACGGGATAGTGAAACATACAGATGCTCATACCCGCCTTGCCGTCCTTCATCGCGCCCGCGCCGCCGTCAAAATTTAGCTCCTTGTAGTGCAGGATATCGCTAAAAATAGGATTTCCGTCCTCTTTTAGCTCGCGTAGCAGCGCTTCTTTGTTTCGGTTAATGAGCGTATCGTGGTTGCCTAAAATCAGCATATGCGAGCCGTTTAGCCTACGCGCGACGCTTTTTAGATCCTTTAATTTATTACAAAATGCAAAATCGCCCAGATCATAAACCGTATCCTCGGGCTTCACTACGGCATTCCAGAGCTCTATTAGCTTTTCATTCATCTCGCTTACGTCGTTAAAATCCCTAAATTTAGGGCAGTATTTCATAATATTGCCGTGATAAAAATGCAAATCGGAGGTAAAAAATATCATCATTTTTCCTTTAAATTTTAATCGCCGCATCGAATTTGCGCTTTACGTGCAAATTTGCGCGGCGCCAAATATTCGCACGGTAATCGTTAAATTTTTTCTAAAAATTCCTTTATAAAGCCTAGCTTGCCCTGCTCGTCAAGGGATTTGAATTCTCGCTCGT
>CALHQN010000155.1 GCA_938036585.1 uncultured Campylobacter sp. | reverse complement strand
CGTCTTTTAAATTTATTCTCGCTTTTTTTTTGGATAAGTGGCTTGCTGTATAAAACATAGTTTCTTAACGTGACTAAAATACTCTTGCAAATAGAATTTTATGCAACTCTTTGACTAAAATTTTTAAGGTTTATTGAAATATTAAATTTAAGAATTTTGCCCGCAGCGTGTAAATTTAAGATCCTGCGGGCACGAAGTTATTTTATTTCGACGCTGCGGATAAGCCTTAATTATAGGCACTGAGATAGAGCCGATTTGATGGCGGATTTTGATACGTAGCCTTCCGAATCGCTAGTTAGAGATACGTCGCAGCCGGGCTTGTAGTTTTTCCATGTATAGATATTGCCGTTATCTGCGGCGGTTCTGATGGAGTCTGGTTGTTTATTCCATGCCGAGATTACTTGGTTGATGTGAAATGCATCGCTTCGATCTTTCGGGGTATTGGCTATCGTCGTCGAAGGTATTTCGCCTTCGATCATTTCGCCGCTTCCGTTATTCGGAACCTCTTGGACTTTGTCGTTTACTCCGCCTAGACCCGGTTTGGAGGTTTGAGATCCTGCTTGATTGCGCGCTCCGCTTGGCTGATTAGCTATATTCCAGTTGGAGCAACCGAGCAGAAACAAGGCTGCTACGAGCGCGACCGCTAAATTTTTCATAAGAATTTCTCCTTCAATAAATTGTTGCGATAGTAGCACATCTATCTTTAGTTTAAAATTAATTCGCGCCCTTTAAATTTGAAATTTCGCAGGAATTTTACGAGGCGTTTCAGTAGGAATTTATAAAATTTGAGATAATATTGCAACCTTTCATACCAAACGGGCTTTTAAATTTTGCACGGCAAATGCCTTTTTGGCTACCAAATTTTAAAGGATTTTTGATGTATGCTATCATCAAACACGGCGGCAAGCAGTATAAGGTCGAAGAGGGCAACTACCTAAATTTAGACCATTTTAATGCAGAGCCGAAAGCAAAGCTCGAACTTAGCGAAGTTTTAGCGCTAAACGACGGCGAGTTAAAGGTAGGAGCACCGTTTGTAAAGGGTGCCAAGGTGGTTTTGGAGGTCGTTTGCGAAGGCAAGGATAAAAAAGTCGTTATCTTCAAAAAACGCAGACGCAAAGATTCAAAAGTAAAACGCGGCTTCAGACGCCAATACACGCGCGTCAAAGTCGTTTCGATCAACGCATAAAGGATAGGAAATGGCACACAAAAAAGGTCAGGGCTCGACCCAAAATAATAGAGATAGTATCGGACGCCGCTTGGGCGTTAAAAAATTCGGCGGCGAGTTCGTGCGCGCGGGCAACATCATCATCCGCCAGCGCGGCACTGCGACGCACCCGGGCTGCAACGTAGGCATGGGCAGCGATCATACGATTTTCGCGCTGATCGACGGCGTCGTAAAATTTGAGCGAAAAGATAAAAATCGTAAAAAAGTGTCGGTTTATCCCGCTGCGTAATTACCGCTAAAACCTTCGGGGGCGCAAGCCCCTCTTTTAAATAAAATTCGAAAAATTGCTGTGAAATCCAAAGTATTTTCTTACGTGAAAAAATTTCGTTATAAAAACTCGCTACGACGAGATCTAAAATTTATCAAAAAATCACGAGTTAGAAACGATAGGCGCGCCGTTCGTCAGATTTTAAAGTTTAGCCCTAATTTTGAAATTTTACCAAATATTATTTGCGTAAATAACGGTGCATGGGGAATTGTTTAAATTTTAATGGGGGGTGGCTATGATAAAAATAGACAAAAGCGAAATTCTAAAATATCTCATAAATAACATAATAGATAAAGACCTATTAAGAGGCATAAACGCCCTTATCGACGAAAGTATTAAGTCATTAAAAATCGAGACGGATGGCAATAAAATAAGTCCGAGCGATGCAGAAAAAATCGTGAAAGATATACAAAACAGCGATAAATTTAAAACCTTGATAAGCGAAGCAGTAAAAAAGGATCAAGTATCGGCTAAATCGGGTGGCGGATTTTGGTTCGGTGTTATCATAACAGGGGCGATAGCTTACGGTGGATACGATATGTTTTTGGAGCGTTATTCGATAGATCAAGAATACGCTTTTATCTCTGAGTGCGTAGGTGAACAGGGCGATAAGTATAAAAAAGACTATTGTGTTAGGCAATTAAAAAAGTGTTTAAAGGACGATAAAAAGATTGGCGAATGTTCTCGCGGACTGTTGGGTCGCTAGAAGCGGCAACCTATTTCCCATCACGCCATATTCAATAGACTATGTATCGCTTGGCTCGTTTGTATCACCAAAAACTATTTTTGAGCCCTCTTGTATATTTTCGCAAATTTCATCGCCTAAAATTTTTCTCTCGAAGCTATCGTCTATAAGCTTCTTATAGTGTTTAAGCTCTTTATATTCATCATGATCAAGCAAGAATTTGTAAATCGCTTTTAACTTATCCGCCATTTTTTGGGAACTTAAATTTTTGTTTTTAACTCTTTGCATGAGCTTTTCGTATGATTTCGCTCGTCTTTTTAAATAGCTTTCGTCATCTGAATTTTCGTCGAATTCTACAAACTCTATTAAGAAATCTATAAGTCCAACCCTTATTTGGCTTGCGCCGTTTTGAATATTTTCCGTAAGCTCTTTACATTCTCTCTCATAATTTTCTGTCGCCATTTGTCGCCGAACCTTATTGTAAAATTACACTAATTATATCAAATTTTGCAGAAAGGAGGTGATTAAAGTGAATACGTCAGATATGAGCCAAGATGAGCTTGATTTGTGGTCGGATATAAATAATCCAAACAATGATGCCGATATGGACGATTGGGCAGATGCACATAACCCAAATAACGACGATTATTTGGGTGTCGACGACGAGAATGAGTGATTTTACAGTTGCGACCGGTTAAATTTTTTAGGTCGCCAAATTTGCATCAAAAGCCAGATTGGCTTATAAAGGAGAAAAGATGGCAAAATCAGAAGTTAGACCGCCGAATGGTCCAAGCACTACCGGTAAACCTAGTGGTAAAGGTCGCGGAAATAATCCGCCAAAAAAATAGATATTCTCCTCCTTCGGGAGGAGATAAATTTAAGGAAAGAGTATCATTTCGAGGACTGTGA
>CALHQN010000154.1 GCA_938036585.1 uncultured Campylobacter sp. | reverse complement strand
AGTAAATGCTTCAGCCCTTACGGGAATTGATCTGGTGCGCCTGATCTACAGTCCGGATGAAAGGCTGAACAATACGGAATTTACCCAGCTTGCGGGATTAAATTTGATGCCTAGAGCACCAGCAAACTCGGTATCAAAAGGATTTAATGTCGCAGGCGGTATAAATCTTACAAGCAAGCGCGCATTTGAGTATTTTAAAGCCATGCTAATTATATCAATAAATAAAATTTAGGCGCGACGATCCGCAAGCGCGTGCCGTAAGATCGCCGCAACAAATTTTGCCACAAGACGGCAGGCAAAAATAAGCGACTAGATGCCGCTTACCACGCACAAAGGCGCGAGCACGATTAGTTGTCGTTGATTACGTCCAAAATCTCTCTAGCGTGCACAGCGTAGTTGTTCGCCATAGATTTTTGAAAGATCCCGCCGATCTGCGCGTACGAGCCCTGACCGCCGCCGAAAAACTCCTCCTCGCCGTAGTTGCGTTCGTTTACTGCGATGTTTTGGTTGTAGATCTGCCTTCCGTTTTTAAACATTTTTAGGCGCAGATTGTAGCGCACGAAAGGCTTGGCGGAGACGTCGATGCCGTCGGAGCTGTAAAAACCGAAGCCGAACGAGCCGATCTCGGGCGCGATGACTAGCTCCTTGCCTTGCAGCGCCTTTTCGTCGCTCGTTACTTCGGCGCGCCTTAGATAGGTGCCGAAGAAGCGTTTCGCCTCGCCGCCTACGAACTCGCCGACGCTCATTTTAAGCTCGTCGTCTCTACCCAGCTGCGAGCTTGAGGTATATTTTTTGGCTTCCATCAGCTCGCTTGGGATGTAGATTAGCGCACTTTGCATGGAGTTATCGACGCCGATTGTGTCGTCAAAAGGCGCCACGTCTGCATTTTTATTGAATTGCGCCTCATGAGCGCAGCCGCTAAATAGCGCGCAAACTATTGCGGCTAGAAGGAATTTTTTCATCGCTTGCTCCGTGTAAAAATTTTTGTAATTCTACCCCGCGGGTCTAAATTTTACGCTGAAACGGGCGGAATCCACCCTCTAATCTAAACTAAAAAATCGCCTAAGCTTTCGCTTAAACGTGTCTTTTGGAATTTGCGTATCGCTAAAGTCATCACTCCAAATTTCATTCTTATCGGCAAAGAGACCTTTATTTTGTGCTTGTGGCATAAAGACTACTTTGTCTACAATCTGGATATTCTTTTGCTTAAAATACTCTAATATCTCATCTAAATCCCGCCTGGAATATATATTGATAAGAAAGTAATTTCTGTTCTTGAACCTTAACACGATATTTTTGCGGATTAAGCTTAAAGGTTCCCTTGCCTTCATCAGCGTATAAATTTTAAACGGCAAAATAAATACTATGAAATTTATCGTATGATATAAAAACAATACAGCCTTTCCTATGTGTACCCCTATGGACGATTTTTTATATAGCTCGTAGGACGAAAAATAGTGAAATCTGCCGAAGCTATTGTATAACTCCGATATAATGCAAAAGCTTATTTTGTCGACATCGTTAATTTTACCAATTTTTATTATTTCGTCTTTGCTCACAAAATAAAATTTATCTATTATATCGTTTAGTGGAGTCGTTTTATTGGAGTAAGCATCTATATAAGTAATATTATCATTTTCCAATAAAAAATATGCGGGACTACCCATTCTTTTTATGATCCAAAATAATGGAAGTAGCAAAAGTAAAATAGATGAAATAAAAATGGATAGATCGACACTAAAATGCGTATAAAATTTCAAGTTTAACGGAGCAACTTCTAGATTGAATATTTTATATAGGCAACCGAGTGAAAGAAAAAGAACGATATTGTTTTGAAAGTAAATCGCTCTGTCTATGATTTTGATCGGCTCTTTGTCGTAATCCCTCATAAAATTCCTTTTCGATATGATTTTTGACGAAGCACATTTTATCACCGTCTCGCTTTCGGCGCGTTTAAGAGCGCAGGATATTTGCAGAGGCGCTTGCGGCGAGGCGAGTTGCTACGAGCGGCGGCTGTCTCAGCCAAGCGGACACTAGCGGCTCATCTGCAGCTGCTTAGAGAACTACTTCGAGTACCGAGAGATCCCATCTACGATTGCTGTGAGTAGAATTTTGCTCGAATCCAGCCCCAATCTCGCCGTGAAATACTCGCGCAGTATCCGCCTTTGCGCTTCGTTTACGTTTAGCTTTATCCAGACATCCAGCGGGTCTAAATTTTACGCTGAAAACCGAAAAATTTCACGTCTTAATGTCGTAGCTGAAATTTTTCAAAAAATATATACGTAAAGCTTCGCGCTCGGCGCGGCTAGGACGGATGCAAAAAAATACCGCCGCGCCCGTATCGTCTCTCCCGCGCAGTAGCAAGCAATCGCGTAGTCGTAGCCCCGCTCGTCCGTCTAGCCTTCGCGCGACGACGAGCTTTGAAGCGATCAAAATCGCAAAAATGCCCGCCGCTGCATAGATCGCAGCTTCGACAAAGCCGAATTTGATCGTCAAAAACACGCCCGCGACGTATACGAAAAGAAGCAAGAATTTTAAAATTTCTTGCAATTTCAAAAACCGTTCGTAGCTTAGAAACGGTACGCGAAACGTCCGCACGAAGCCGAGCGACGGCTCTATCAGATCGACGCATCCAAGCATAAGATCGTATTTGTCTAGCCCTCTGCGAAAGGATATTTTAAGCTCGTCAAATTCCACGCGCGCCGCCTCTTTGCTACCGCTTCGCAGATAAAGTAACGCTAAAAACATAAAAACGATCGTCAGGCTGGGCTTGGCTTGCTGCGAGCGTAGCGGGCTGTCCGTGTAAAACAGCTCCCCCGATCCGCCGATGTCTAAAGAGATAAAAATGCAAAAAAACGCAAGGATAGAGGCGGAGAAAATTTTATAAAATGTATCGTCGCAGATGAGGCTGAATTCGGGCTTTTGCATTAGTTTTTGTATAGCGGCGCGTCGGTGATTTTAAATCTAAATTTATTACCCGCGCCGATAAATTTCACGAAGCTCGCTACGTTAAATCCCTGCTGCGACGCGCTTAGCGGCGGCTTAGCAAGGATCTCGAAGCTTAGACCTGCGTAGTTGAAAAACTTGCCGCAGCGCCGAAAGCCGTGCCTGCCGTAGAATTCTATGCGGCGCAGGCGCTGCGCGAGATTGGGCGCGTCTTCGTGCGGCGGCTCGACGTCAAGGACGATTTGCGCGCTTGGATTTTGCTCGGCGATAAGCGCGAGTAGCTTTGAGCCGACCCCTAGCCCGCGAAATTTCGCATCGATGCCGAGGTAGGCCACGTAAAAAATCCCGCTCTCTCCGCCGCTTGAAATTTCGCTCTCATCGTAGCGCGAAATTTCGCTTTCTGAGGCGATCGATGAAATTTTGCCATCTGCGGCGTTTAATGAAATTTCATCCCTTCCGACGCTTGATGAAATTTTGCCGCCCGCACCGCAAGTTGAGCAGTCCGCAGCGGTTAAAATTTTGCTATCTGCGCTCGCGTTTAAAATTTCATCGCCGCCCAGGGGCTGCGTTTTTTGACCTGCGATTTTACCGCTTGCAACGCTAAAAAATTTTGCTTCTGAAAATTTTACTTTGCCGCTTGAAATTTCATCTCCTGCGCTTTCAAATTCCGCGCTGCTATGGGCTTTGGATCTTAAAATTTTATCCGCATTGAGGCGAGGCGGCGGCTGTTTGTGGTGCAAAATCGCGCGCTTGTAGGTTTGCTCGGTTCTATAGACGAAAAAGCCAACCAGCTCCTCGCCGCTTAAATTTTGCGCCGCCGTGGCGCAATTACCCGCAGAGCGGCAATTTTGGCTCGCTTCGCCGCAATCTTGCAGCGCGCATAAATTTTCGC
>CALHQN010000153.1 GCA_938036585.1 uncultured Campylobacter sp. | reverse complement strand
AGCGCGGTAAATCCAGTTCTTAGACAAGGTAACTCAGATAGAAGAGTCTTGCCTCCGGTTAAAGAATTTGCCAAAAAACATCCTCACAGCAATGGTGACTGGAACAAGACAAATAAGACAAAAATTTGCTACATGCAAAAAGGCGATTTTTATGAAAATGAGCGCTCAATAATCGCTAGCAAAGATGAGAAATTTTATGTAAATTTCATAAGTAAAGAGGGTAAAAAAGAGCTTTTAAAAGAGCTTGCCGTCCAAAGTGGCGAAATAGTTGATGCCACATATTTAAGCGTAGATGAGCTAGATAAATTTTATGAAAGCTGTTTTGAAGAGGCAAAAAAAGAGAATTTAACCTTAAGCCTTCATCTAAAATGCACAATGATGAAAGTTAGCGATCCAGTCATTTTTGCTCATGCGATAAAGAGCTATTTTAAAGAGGTTTTTGAACTATTTGGTGAGGAGTTTAAAGCTCAAGGCGTGGAGGCAAAAAACGGTTTAAAAGATATGTTTGCTAAAATTTCAACTCTTAAAAACAAAGATAAAATTTTGGCTAAATTTAATCGCAAAATGGCGGATCAATCAGCCGTAGTGCGGTTTATTAAGTAAAACATCCGCCTTGTTTAGTCGCAGTAAACGGCTAAATTTTATTCTCCGTAAATTTTAAGCGGTAAATTTTAGATAAATTTTACCCCCGAGCGGATTGTCGGGGGTAGGGAGATAGCGCTAGATTAGCGCAGGAGCTACTAAAAATCCTAGAGCAACCGAAAGCGCAACCATAATGGTTCCCGGAAGGAAAAACGAGTGGTTAAATACAAATTTACCGACTCTAGTCGTTCCGGTATCGTCCATAGCGATCGCGCCGAGCGTCGTAGGATAGGTAGGGAGCACGAACAAGCCTGAAACGGCTGCGAACGATGCGACTAAGATCCAAATTTGACCGGAATTTTCAGGGCTAGTCATTCCAAGCGCGGCGGCAACGGCAGGCATCATAACCTTTGTGGTCGCAGCCTGCGAGTATAGCAAGCAGCTTAGAAAATATAGCGCGACGGCTAGTACGAAAGGATACTGCGTAACAACGTTTTTAGCTACCTCTTTGATACTGTCGATGTGACCATTTACGAAAGTAGTACCGAGCCACGCGATACCGATGACGCAGATGCACGCATTCATACCGCTTTGGAAGGTGCTGGTAGAGAGCAGTTTGCCCGTATCGATCTTGCATAAAACAGCGATAAGAAAGCCGATAGTTAGCATAAAGCTGATGATCGCGCTATCTCTTGAAAGGATCGGTTTTTCTACCAAGCCGACGCTCTTTGAGATCGCAAGCGCATAGCAAACGACGATCAAAACGCCGATAGCAAATATCGCAACCGATCTTTTTGCGTAAGGCTTCGGCTCTTTATATTCTTCGGCTTTGATCTCGGCTACAAGACCTTTTGAAAGTCTCTCTTTGTAAACAGGGTCTTTTGAAAGATCGAGATCGTAGAATTTATTTACGATGAAAGCCGTGATGATCATAGCTACGAAGGTAGTAGAGATGCAGATAAACAAAAGCTTAGGATAGCTAACGCCCAGCTTCTCGCACAGACCGCTCATAGCGACGAATGCCGCCGAAATAGGGCTCGCAGTGATCGCTACCTGAGACGAGACGACCGAGAGCGCAAGAGGAGCGGAAGGCTTGATGTTCTGCGTCTTTGCGACCTCTACGATAACAGGGATCATAGAAAACGCAGTATGTCCGGTGCCCGCTAGTATCGTAAGAAGATACGTAACGATAGGCGCTAGGAAGTTGATCTGCTTAGGATTTTTCCTTAAAATTTTAGATGCAACCTGAACCAAATAATCAAGTCCGCCTGCGACTTGCAGCGCCGTAATCGCGGAGATTACCGATGCGATAATTAGGATAACGTCAATCGGGATATCCTTCATATCGACCTTCATGCCCAAAATGGCTAGGACGACAACGCCCAAGCCGCCTGCATAACCGACGCCCATACCGCCTAGCTTAACGCCTAGGTAGATGCCGCCTAGCAAAACAATAAATTGCAATATCACCATAAAGTCCATTGCAAAACTCCTTTTTTAGAAAAATTTTTAAAATTTACTTTTAGGCGCGCCCAGCTTTGTTAAATTTTAAATTTAGCCGCTTGGCGCGCCCGAATCTAATTCGTCTTAAGACGAAACTCTATTTCTTGCCCATGTGAGGATTTAGCATATTCTTAGGCTCTAAGATCTTATCTATCTCCGCTTTTTTCAAATATCCGCGCTCTAAGCAGATATCGCCTACGGCTTTGCCCGTCTGCAACGCTTCTTTAGCGATACTTGCCGATTTTTCGTAGCCGATGTATGGGTTAAACGCAGTTACGATACCGACTGAGCCGAGTACTGATTTTAAGCATGCTTCAGGATTTGCGGTTAGCTTTTTGATGGCTTTTTCGGCTAGGGTTTTCATTGCGTTTTCAAGGATAAAGATCGAGTTAAATAGCGCATAAGCGATACCAGGCTCAAATGCGTTTAGCTCAAATTCGCCTCTCTCGCTGCAAAGCATAATTGTTACGTCGTTGCCGATTACCTCGTAGCACGCCTCACCTACGACCTCTGCGATGACAGGGTTTACTTTACCAGGCATGATGGAGCTACCAGGCTGCATCTGAGGTAAATTTATCTCGCCAAGACCGCATCTTGGGCCTGAGTTCATTAGTCTTAAGTCGTTTGCGATCTTGCTTAGGCGAACGGCAGCTGTTTTTAGCGCGCCGCTAACGTGAACGAAATCTGCAGTGTCTTGAGTAGCTGCGATGAAGTCATCGGCAGGTTTGAAATTTACACCGGTGATTTGGCTCAAAATTTTATGAATAGCCGCTTTATAATCAGGATGGCAGTTGATGCCCGTTCCGATCGCAGTTGCGCCCATGTTTAGCACAGCCATAGACTCTCTTGCTGCAGTGATTTTTTCTATATCGCTTTTGATGTAGCTTGCAAATGCGTGGAAAGTGTTGCCAAGCGTGGTAGGCACGGCGTCCTCAAGCTCA
>CALHQN010000152.1 GCA_938036585.1 uncultured Campylobacter sp. | reverse complement strand
CCCGGTTAGGTGGCGCGCGTAGTTTTCGATGCCTTTACACATGCCTGTGCTTGCCATCATTTCAAGGTCAAACTCCACCCTTTGCTTTAGCCTCTGCGCCTCGACTAGCTTGCCCTGCTCGTTAAAAGGCAGCTTGCTTGCGATTTTGAAGTAACGCAAAATCGCGCCGAATTCGGGCTTCAAAAAGGCCTTTAACTCGTCCGTGACGCCCTTTTTACCGCCTGCGCGAAACGCCTGCTCGCCGCGCTCGCTAAGCTTGATAAGAGCTACGGCGCGGTCGCGCTGCGGGTGCAGATCGATCCTGCATTCGCCGATAAATTCGTGCGAGCGGAGTTTGGCTTCGAGCAGATCGAGGCTCACGCGGTTTTCGTTGATCTTTACGGTGCGGTCGCCGCGCCCCAAAAGCGTGATCTCGTCTGCGCGCACATAGCCGAAATCGCGGCTTTCGAAGCGCTTGCACCAAGGCGAGCTGATCGTAAACTCGCCCGTTTGCGAAAATTGGTCGGCGGGCTGCTTTGTCGTAAATTTATCGCAAAGCCCCTCTGCCTGCACAAATTTATCGTCGTGTTTTGTCGCAGTGCTCGGTGCGGAGCTGTTTTCCGTATCGGCCGCAGTTTTATTATTAGGATTTGCATTAAATTTAGACGCCTGCTCGCCCAAGCGGCTTGTGTCTTGCCCGTCTGTATTTTGCCCGTCCGCACAGCGCGTTTTAGGCTCTGCCATAGAATTTTCGCCGCAAGAGCTTGCCTTAAGATCGGCAGTAGCGGGTAATATCCTATTGCGTTTTGCCGCACCGCAGCTATCGATATCCGTGCGGATCTGCACGCTTACGGGGGCAAATTTCTTAAGTCCCGCGCCTTCGTTGCAGGCGATCACGCCCGTCTCGCTGGAGCCGTAAATATCGACGATTCGGGCACTGCTAAGCGCGCGCAACCTATCTCGGATCGCAGAACTTAACGGCGCACCCGCGCTAAAAATAGTGCCCAAAGGCGCTATGTTTGCGGCATCTGCATGCTCGCACAGCGCGCCTAATACCGTGGGTGAGCTGATCAGCACCGCGCCCGCAAGATCGGCTGCGAGGATGATTTCAGGGTAGTTTAGCCTGCCTTTTTGCGTGCGCGAGCCGCAAAGCAGCGGCACGAAGATGCTAAAAGTAAGCCCGAACATATTTTGGTGCGAGACACCCGATAAAAATCGATCGCTTGCGCAAAGACCGAATCTTTCTACTAAAAATTCCGCCTCCAAAACCATATCGCGCAGACTTTTTTCGATATTTTTCGCCTCGCCCGTAGAGCCCGAAGTTTTGATATAAAATTTTTGATCGGCGCGCAGTAGGTGCAAAGAGATGGCCTCTTGCTCGCACGGCGCGTGATTTTGCGGCGCGTTTTTAGATGAAATTTTAGGCACAGATTTTTCGGTATCGTGCAGCGAAATTTTTTCTAAATCATAGGAGCAGAATTCGTCTAAATTTTGCGCTGCGGTGAGATTTGGAATTTTCACGTCGCCGCCGAGATGAAATTCGCCGCTAAATTTGGGCTCTCGCAGCAGCACGGGCGCAAAACCCGTAATCAGCGCGCCGAAAAAAAACGCGATGAACTCTGCCGCATCCTCGCCGTAAATTTCAATCATCGACGCGCGTTCTTGCTCTTGCGTCTGCGCCGCTTGCAAGGCGCGCGCGGCATCTGAGCCGCCGCTAGAATTTTCCGCGTCATTGAAATTTGCGCTTCTGTTAGAATTTTCCGCATCTTTTAAATTTACGTTTGCCGTGCTGCTTTGGAGTTTGTACACGCCTTTTAAGTTTGCCGCTTCACTCTGCTTGCATCCTGTTTTTACCAAATCGCGCGCAAGAGCCGCCACAGCAAGGATTTCGCGCTCGTAAGGTTTCAAAGAATTAATCAAATTTTTTAACATAAAATTTCCTAAAAATCATCTCGCCGCCGATCAGCGCGCCGATGAGGACGTATGAGATCGCGCCGCAGTAAACGCTCCAATAAATTTTATCTCTCGGTAGCAGCAGCGCCGCGCTAAGTAGGCCGTTTAGCACGAAAAATCCGAGCCAAATTTCGGTCAGCTTGCGCGTGTAGGCGCGGCCGTGCTCGTTGAGACCTGGCTGCTTCAAAAGCGCCAGGCGCGTGATCGCAGGCGTCGATCTTAGGCTGAGCGCGAAAAGCGCCGCGAGCGAGAAATTTATTATGAGCGGATACAAGTACGCTAGCGTTCCGCTGCCAAAAAGGGCGCACAACGCAAAAAATGCCGCGCTCGCGCCCTTAATAGCGCGATCTTTACTTTCAAAAACAGCTCGCGCTCCCCATAGCGCGCTCATCGCCGCGAGCAAGCAGACCCGCGCGCCGCCGTGCAAAAAATAGAGACCGAAAGGATAAAACACGCTCAAAATTATGGTAGCTGTTTTTAAAAATATAGTTCGTCGCAATCTTTGCAATCCTTAAATTTAGCCGCAAGGGCTTGGTTTTTGCCGCGGCAGTTTTAACTTTGTCGCAAGCGATTTTGGTTTTGCCGTGGCGGTTTTTTAGTTTTGTTACTAGCAGCGTGATCGGCGCGATTTATACCGCGCCGAGATACTTTAAATTTAGCCTTGGCGTCACAGCTTTGTGCGCCATACTTTTAAAATTTAAATTCAGCCGCGCCTGCCGCCCTCAAAATTCTAGCCGCGTCTTAAA
>CALHQN010000151.1 GCA_938036585.1 uncultured Campylobacter sp. | reverse complement strand
CTCTTTTAAAAGGCGCCAAAATTTATAAAATTTGCGTGAGCGAGCTAAATTAAAATGTAAATTTAGCAGCTAACGGCGCTTAAATTTAGCCGCGTAAAGCGTTGCGCTCTTAAATTTCAGGGTATAATTACGAGGAAATTTATAAAATTTAACCGAAGGAGAGACCATGAAAAAATTTCGTTCACTGCTGCTGTGTGCGGCGGCGGCTGCGACTTTGAGCGCCCAGAGTGAGGAGAAGGTAGAGAAAATCACTTCGATCGACATCTATATCTCGCCGTTTTATTCGGCCAAGGAGGGCAAGCCCGAATACGTGCATGTTTACGAGCCGATCGACGATCTGTTGATGAAAAACGACGTGCCGAGCCTAAAAAAGGCGATCAAAATCATCGAAGATGCCCCGGAGATGGTCGCTCCAACCACGCTGATGACCGTCGCAGCGCGCGCTTATGATCTAGGGCTCAAGGACGACGCGGTGTTTTGGTTCTACGCGGGCAAATACCGCTTCATCTCCTTCGCTTCGGTAATCGACGTCAGCGGCGCGATGTTTATGGAGACGGTCGAGGCAAATTCCGCTTTCATGCACCTTGCGGGCGACGTGATCAACCCCTACGCATTCTGCGACATCGACAAGCAACAGATCATAGTCGAAAAGGCGGTCGATTGGGTAAAGGATCATCCATACAAGGCGATATTTTCGGATAAATTCCCATCCATGGCTAGCGACCGCAAGGCGGCTTTAAAGGAAGTAATAGAAAAGCTCAAAGCCGATCAGCAGAAGCAAAAGCAGTATTTCGCCGATCCAAAAAACAGAGCCGATTACATCGCTGAGCGTAAGAAATACCGCACAGACGAGCGCTTCTGCGACTAAATTTGCGGCTAATTTAGTCGGGCGGGCTTTGCTAGCTTAGCCGCATTTTGCCTAAATTTCAACTCGCAGGTTAAATTTGGGCAAATTTCAAGCTATGCTTCAAAATAAAATTTAAGGAAAGGGCGTGAGCAAAATCTGCTCGGCTTTGCGCTGATGGAGTTGCGAGACGAGCTGCGTAGGCTGTATAAAAACTACGATCTGATCGATAAGAAATTTTTGCGAGATTAGGCGGCTTAAAATTTAGCCACTGCGTCATTCTATCCGCTTTTACACCCTATTCCTCGCCCAAATTTAAACGCATTGCTAGCTCGCAAAGGCGCGCGGCCTTAGTGGCCTGCGCCGAAGAAATTACACATCGCCGTGCCTATCACGATGAGCGCTATGCCGCAGATCGCGGGCGCAGAGAGTTTTTCGTGGAAGTAAAACACCGAAAGTAGCGATGCCAACACTATGCCAAGCCCACCCCACGTGGCGTAGGCGACGCTAAGCTTTACCGTTTTTAGCGCGAGTGCCAAAAAATAAAAGCAGGCGCCGTATGCCGCCAGCGTAGCGAGCGAATAATTTAGCTTGCTAAATCCGTCCGAGAGCTTCATACAGTTGGTTCCCACCAGCTCCAAAACTATCGCAATGCCCAAATAAAGGTATCCCATAAGTGCTCCTTAATGTAATTTGAGCCGAAATTTTATAGAAATTTCTCTTAAATTTCACCCAAAGGCGCCTCCTAGCGGCTTGCGTAAAATTTGCGCCGCATATTTGAGTAAAACCGGCGCTTCAGCGACATAAAATTCCGCTCGCCGATCTACGCAGAATTTCATGAGCATACCGCAGCATAAAATTCCGCTGCCGCTGCCTCAAAGCCAGAGTTTTTTAAATTTAGCCGCATGCCGAAATTTTATCCGTTTTTATATACGAACATTATATAATTATCAAAATTTTTTCCAAGGAAAGAGGATGAAAAAGCTCGCTACGATACTTGCGCTGCTCTGTGCGGCGGCGTTTGCCAAGGAGTATGAGTATATGGTGCAAAGTATGAGCTACAGCTCACTCGGAGAGCACAAGGAGAGCACGCATCTAAGCTATGACGCGGCGGCGCGCAAGCTAGAGCAGATAAGAGACAGGAACTCCTCGGACGGCCTAGGCTCTAGCTACAAAGAGATCAGCTACTTTGACGAAAAGGGAGGAATGGTTAAATTTGAAGTATTTAACCTCGATCTTAAAAGCGGCAAGTGGAAAAAAATAGAAGACTACATGGAAAGCGTCAAAGACGGCATCACGACGCGCGAGAGCAATTCGATAGCGGATGACGGCACGCGCAATGCGAGCAAAACCGTCTCCAGCTACGACGTCAACGCAACCGAAGATGTGCGATATAAGCTCATAAAGGGCAAATGGCATAAAGAGAGCATGAACAGATCCGTAAGAAACGCGTGGGATAAGGAGGAGCTTACGATAAGCTTCAAATGGGACGGCAAGAGCTGGCAGCCCAAAGATAAGACCGAAATTTTCTACGACGGCTCAGGAGAGATGAACGGATACGTAACCTACGAGTTTGTAAACGGCGCGTGGCAAAACAGCGAGCGAGAAATGCTTAACGGCGATCGAAACGGCAGCTATGAGCAGATCCGCAGTACTTTCCAAAACGGCGCGTGGCAAAACGCTACGATGAGCAAGCATGAGCTTGACGCCGCAAAGGGCGAGGAGATCGTTACGAGCTTCATCTGGAACGACGAGAAGGGCGCGTGGGATAATATGAGCAAACAGACCGCTATCAAGAAGGACGCAGATCTTAATATGACCTCATATCTGTGGGATGAGCAGCTTAAAGATTGGGTCAAAAGCTACTCAAACGGCGAAATTTACGACAAATCGGGCGAGCGCCCGCTCGTGCAAAGCTACGAATCAAATTCCAGCAGCAACAAATACGTCTATAGCTACGACGAGCGCGGCAGCAATACGGCGATGGATATCTACAAGCTTGATGCGAGCGGCAAATGGGTGCAAACGGGACGCTCAGAGGCTACTTACGATACCCAAATCCCGGCAGATAGCGTGGGGTACGGAGCCGCGCTGATGATGTTTGAGATGCCTAGCATTTACGCGATAACGAGCTTTAAGGAATTTAAGCTTAAAGACGGCAAACCCGAGCTCATAACGGAGCAGACGTGGAAATATAAAAAGATAAAGTAGCGTTTGAAGATGCGCCGGTAAAATTTCGCGGCTAAATTTTACCTGCGCGGTCTTGCGCGAACGTCGCAGTTAAATTTAGCAGGCGCAGCTACGCATTTAAATTTAACGGGCGCGACGTCGCGCGAGCTATGCGGTTAAATTTAGCTAGCGCGGAGGCATTCGTGCGCTGCGTAAATTTTAAAATTTAAATCCTACGCGGCAGCAGGTCCGCACGCAGCGGCGGCAAAAGAAAAGGTTGAAAAATGGTTTTACTCAGAGCGGCAAGAACGGCTATTTCGGCTTTAATTTCGGCGAGTATCTGTTTCGGCGCCGTAGAGGCGCAAGATCACGCCGCGGTAAGCGGACAAAAACAGACGATGCAGGGCGGCGGGAGAGATGATCGGACGCCCGCAGGCAAGCAAAGTAGCGAAATAAGCGCAACAAAGCGCGCAGACGAGCAAGGCGGGAATGCGCAAAATTTTAAAATCAAAAAGCGCTATTTTCGCAGCTGTTCGTGCCTACACAAACAAAAATCAAAGGGGCCCGTCTATCTCTACGATGAAATTTCGCAAGAGCAGGCCGAAAAATCGGCGAGCTATTTCATCGGCTATTTCAAAGAGGGCAAGCTAAGTCGCTATGAGAAAATTTACGAAGGCGAGAGAGCCTTTTCGAGCGAGGATATAAAGCGGTAGGCGCGATTTAAAATTCAGATAAAGGAGCGGTCATGAGAGGTGTTTTTAAAATTTTGTCCGAGAATGCGGCAGATTTTGCAGCGCTAAATTTAAAGGCGCGAGCGATTATTTCAGCGGGCGCTTTTGGGGCGCAGGCGGCGGTTTCGGCAGACAAGCTTCGAGCGCGGGCGGCAGTTTTAGCAGGCTCTATTTTGGCGGCGACATTAGCGCTCGCGATGCCTGCGGGCGCAACCGAGACGGACGAGACGCACGAAACGGCATCAAATTTCAAGGCGCGAACGGATAAAATTTGCCTGCAAAAGACGAGCTATAAAACAGAGGGCGGCGCCGTGCCGCGCTATGAATATGAAGTTAGCCAAAACTACGACGCCAAAGCCCGCCGCCTAGAAAAAATCTACAAAAAGAGCAGCGAAGAGGGAGCGTCCGTATCGAAAAGCTTTAGCAAATTTGACGAAAGCGGCGAGCGCGAGATCGAAAATGTCGAATATGACTGGGATGCGAATACAAACAAATTTCGCGAAACGGCGATAAGCAAGCAGGAGATCGCAAAGGACGGCTCGAAAATTTATTTTAGCCTGCAAAAGGACGGCAAGCCATACGAGGGTGAAAAAGCCGTCGAAAAGCGCGAGGGCAAAACGGAAATTTTACAAAATTTCACGCTAAAAAAGGGCAGATGGACGCCGACGCACCTTACAAAAAGGATTGTCGATGAAAGCGACAGAAACAATTTCGTATCGACCTACGAATGGAACGCCAAAGCGAAAAAATGGATGCCGTACGAAAAATCGATATATCACTACAACGGCGACGTTTACGCGGGCTCCGAAGGCTACGCGTGGCGCGGTAAATGGGTACCGCTTACAAAACATACCGTCTTTACGGCGGCGGACGGGACGCGCAGCGAGATAAATTTTATATGGAAGGACGGCGCATGGCAGCGCGATGAAAAGATCTTACGCAAAATCGAGCCTAAGCATAGGCGTTTTACCGAGCTAAGATCGCGCTGGGACTCCGCAAAAAACGAGTGGAGGAAGTACTACAAAAACGTGCACGAGGAGACCGAGGAGAGCAGGCCTCTACGCGAGCAAACCGCGCTTTGGCGCGAGGAGTCGCAGCGCTGGGAGGTCGTGTTTGAAAACGAGTTTAGCTACGACACGCGTGGCAACGTCATAAAAAATCGCACGGCCTCCGATGGCAAGCAGTACGAGTACATCTACGACTACGACGAGGCGGGCAATAACATCTCGATCATCCTGCGCGAGCCTGATGAGAGCGGCAAATGGCACGAGACGCAAAGGACGCAAAACGTCTTTGAGCCTGAAATTTTAGCGCACGACGTCCTGGATCGCGGCTTCATCGGCGACTACATAGCCACGGGCAAAAACGCGATCAAAAGCAGCAAGCAGTATTTTCTAAAGGACGGCGAGTTTAAGCTAAACGAAACTCGCGAGTGGGTTTACGGCAAATGCGAGCCGCAATAAAATTTGGAAAATCCCATGAACGAGCCTTATATCGTTAAAATTTCAGATAGCGACGCGATGATGTTCGGCTGCGAAGCGGACGAGCGGGTGCGCGAATTTGTCGCTAAATTTGACGGCTGGGAGTACGAAAGCGAGTTTGAGCGGACCAGCTATCTGCTCGGCACGGACGTTTTTATCGAGGTTGCGAGCGAGGAGAGCTTAAATGAAGGCACCTTGCGCGCTCAAATTCCAAACGAAAAGGCTTTGGACGCTGACGGCGGCACGACGTTTTTGAGCCTGCGCGAATGGGACGGCAAAGAGCATTGGCGAGTTCGCGCGAGCGATGAAATTTTACGCGCCATCAGCGAGGATGAGGACGGCGGCGCAGCGTATCTGCTTCTTAGCCCGCGACATATCGCCGCAGAGGAGCTGCGAGGCGCCTTTGAGGGCAGAGCGCCGCAGGAATTTGCGCGCATTATCGAAAGCCTCGAAGCCAAATACGACTGCAAAGACCGAATGCTCTGCTACGTCGTTTGCTATTTTACGCCGAAGGGCAAAGAGGGGATGCGGGCGGACTTCGGCGTGCAAATTTAAAGCGCAGAGGATTAAATTTAAAATTTGCCTGCGCAGCGCGCTTGCGCCGAATAGCGAGGGTTTAATCTTGCGTGCAAAACCTGCGCCGTATGGGCGCAAGTGAAATTTATAAATTTCTAGCGACGAAATTTAAACTGCCGCGACGAGCGAAATGGGAGACGAAATGATAAAATCCATAAAATTTGAGGGCGAAAGCATCGAGGAGCTGGAGGTTTGGTACTACGCCCCAAAGCACGAATGCAGCGCGGCGGAGTTTGCGCGAGAGTGCGGCAAGCTCCTGCGCGCGGACTTTGGGCTCGCCTCCCTTTACGAGATAAAATTTGAAAAATTCAAGTCCTGCGAGCTAGATGATTTTATGAAAGAGCGAATAACGGCAGCTTTGAGCGCGGCAGGGCTATCGGACGAGCCTCAAAATTTCGCAATGGGCGGCGAGAACGACTGGGACTGGCAGGAGTACTCGTTTGAGGCGAGCGGGCAGCGATTTTTACGCGTCTGGGCGACGTCGGCTTGATAAATTTAACCCAGCTAGCGGGGTTTGCACGCACGAGGTTTCGGGCGGATTTGCAGCAAAGCGCTTGCAAAAGGCGCCAAGCGACGTTAAAATTCCGCGCTACCGCTTATCTCGCGCGTATTTGCGTGCCTTGAAGCGCGATAGCGTAAGCCAAGTAGCAAAGCAAGCAGGTGCGCCCTATTTCGTGCAGATTTATGCGCCGAGGCGCAGGCGGCGCCCTGTTCTGAGCTAAAATTTATTTGAAGGGAAAATATGAAAAACCTATTTCTAGCCGTGCTTGCAGCATTAGCGCTTAGCGGCTGCGCGGGCTTAAAATGCGGCGTAAAGGACGGGCGAGACGTCGCCGAGATCGACGTACCCGAAGATGGCTG
>CALHQN010000150.1 GCA_938036585.1 uncultured Campylobacter sp. | reverse complement strand
TCATAAAGTCCGCCCAAACTCAGGCAAATTTAACAAAATAAAAGGATACGAAAATGGCAAAAGAAAACATCGATATGCACAATCTCTACGACCTGGATATGGAGCGCGCGATCTTAAGCTCGCTTTTGCAAAACGAGGACGCATACGGCGAGCTGAGCGAGATAATCTCGGTCGGTGATTTTTTCTACAAGCCACACGCCGACATCTACGAGGCGATCGTCAAGTGCTCCTCGCACAACGAGCCGATCGCGCCGAGCTTCGTTAAAAAATGGCTAGCCGAGCGCTACGACGATGGCGCATTTACCGAGGTTGTAGCCACCAGCGGCGTAGTCGACGCCCCAAAATACGCGCTCGAGCTGCGCGAAAAATCGATCAAGCGCTCGCTAATCAAGGTCGCGCACGAGATCCCTTCGATGGTAAACGAAGCCGTGCGTAGCAAGGACACCGCCGATAAGATCAGCTCCAAAATTTACGAGCTCATCGACGAGGAGCGCCACGGCGGCATCAAAAAATCGCACGAGATCATCGCCGACGTGGTAGAGGAGCTGAAGCGCCAAAAGGCGCTCGCAGGCTCGGAGCTCGTGGGGCTAGATACGGGCTTTCGCTTCCTAAACGACTGCACGAAGGGGCTGAAGCCGGGCGAGCTCATCATCATCGCTGCCCGCCCCGGTATGGGCAAGACCGCCTTTGCGCTAAATTTGATGATGAAAACGCTGCAAAGCGGCAAAGGCGTCGTATTTTTCTCGCTAGAGATGCCCTCCGTGCAGCTGATGTATCGCATACTAAGCGCGCTTAGTTCGATCCCGCTAAGCGACATAATGAGCGCCAAGCTTAGCGACGACGACTGGACGCGCTTCAACGACGCTTGCGATGCGGTGCTGAATATGCCGCTTTTCGTCTATGACAGCGGCTACGTGAACATCCACCAAGTCCGCACCCAACTGCGTAAACTCAAATCTGCAGACGCCAATATCGAGCTTTGCGTGATCGATTATATCGGCCTTATGACGAGCACGAGCAACTACTCCGAGCGCCACCTGCAAATCGCCGAAATTTCACGCGGACTTAAGCTCTTAGCGCGCGAGCTCAACATCCCGATCATCGCGCTATCGCAGCTAAACCGCTCGCTTGAGGCGCGCTCGAATAAACGCCCGATGCTAAGCGATCTGCGCGAAAGCGGCGCGATCGAGCAGGACGCCGACATCATACTTTTCGTCTATCGCGACGAGGTTTATAAAGAGCAGATGGAGCGCGAGCGCATTTCGCGGCTGGAGGCCGAGGGCAAGGACGCGGGCGAGCCCGTGTTTAGGCGCAACGACTATCAGGAAAAGGCCGAAATTATCGTCGGCAAAAACCGCTCGGGCGAGGCGGGCAGGACGATCGAGGTGGGCTTTCAGGGCAGATTTACCCGCTTTGTCGATACGAGCTTCGGCGGCGAGCCCAGCGAGAGTGCGATCTTTAATGAAAACGACAATCTCGACTACGTCTCGCAGCTGCAAGATCAGGGCTTTGAGGAGCCCGCTGCGGCGCGCCTAGATATGCCGAATACAGATGCGGCGCAGAATTTGCAGCAAAATTTCTCGGAAAATTTTATGCAGAATTCATCCGAAAATTTTACGCAAGGCTCTGCCGGCGCCAGAAATTCCAGTGTAAATATCGACTTTGACGAGATGCCTAGCTTCGGTCAAAGCGATGCGCAGGACGGCGAGGAGATAGACGGCGAGTCTAAGCTTAGCGCAGAGCATGGTTTGGCAGAGGTACAGCGCGCGGCACAGAACGCACCGCAAAAGCAAGAATTTCAGGGGCAAAATTTAGATGATGCAAGAGCGGGCGGCGTCGCGCCTCAAACAGAGGGCGCGCATAAAAATTTAACGGGCACTCCGCAGGGCGTAAAAGACACATCGCGGGGCACGAAAGGCGCGCAGCAAGATGCAAAAGGCGCATCGCAAGGCACAAGGAACACGCAGCAAGAGAACGCTGCGTATTTTGAAAGCGACGATGGCGATGAGCGGCCTTTTGAGACGCAGGAGCGGCAAGAGGACGAGGCAAAATTTAAACCCGCACCGCCTCTAAATATCGAAGAGATGGGCATTCCAAAGATCAATGAGGCAAACAGGCTCGATGACGACGACGCGCCGCTGGATCTGTGAAATAGCGCTTAGGCTAGCGCTGATCGTTAGCATTTTTTGTTTCGCGCTTTACGCTCAGGATTGGGACGACGCGGGCTTTTGCGCGCTGGCGGCGTTTTGGGCTTATGCGCTATTTCGGGTGCTATTTAGCTTTTTTTACGAGGCGAAGCAGCGCGCCAATGCGGCGCTATTTCGCAGCGGCGGGACTTTGATTAAAATTTTTAGGGGCAGGCTTATAAGCGGGATTTTGGCCTGCGCGGGCGCGATCCTTTTAAGCGCCACTTTGGCGCTAGGCCTAGCGGATCTGCGCGGCGCGGAGCTATTTGTGACGCTCGCGGCACTACCTGCAGCTCTTGCTCTGATGCGCCTGGCGGTGCTGAAGCTAAGCCTAAAAGAGATTAAAAATCCCAGAATTTTATCGCTCAAACTTAGCATTTTGCTGCTAGCCGCGCTTGCCGTAGCAGTAAATTTCGCCATAAATTTAGCCTATTTGCGGCTTGCAGACGGCGCAGATGCTGCCGCACACTCTTTAAATTCCGCGATAAATTTTACTTCGCCCGCCCGCACCGCCGCATCCACTGAAGACTCCACGAGGAATAACGCTTCCGCACCCGTCGGAAATTTAGCAACAAATAACGCCGCTAAATTCGCTAAAAATTCCGCCTTGAATCACGCCGGCATAGTTATCGGAAATTCCGAGATGGATAATGCTGTCAAGTCCGCGCCGAACGCCGCTAAAAATCTCACCGCTTCGCCCGCAAATTTTAAAGAGGGCTCCGTCAGGACGGCGCAGGTCTTGGCTGAAAATTCTAAGGCAAATACCGCCGCTGCGCCGCAGACCTTCGCCAAAAATTCTACGACTAGCTCAGCCGCAGCGCAAAATTTAAATTTAGCTCCAACTCCCGCCACGCCGAACGCGTCCGCGGATAATTTGGCTGAAAAATCCGCGACAAGCTCCGCATCAATCCCTGAAATTTTTGAAATTTTAAAATCTACCGCGCCGCAAGCGCACTTCAAATCTGCTCTGCTAAATGAAATTTACGCTTTGAAATTTTACAAAAACGCGCTGTTCGAGCTGGCGCTGTCACAGAGCCCTAGCGCGCTGAAAATCGCTCTTTTGTTTCTAATCTGCGCGGGCGATTTCCTCTTTTACTGCGCGATCTTGCATCTTTGCGCCTTCGTGCTTTTTATGCCGCGAGCAGCAGCCGCGCCCAAAATAGGGCGCTTTAGCGGCACGATCTTCGCGCTTGCCTACGTCACGCTGTGTTTGATCTGCGCCGCGCAGACGCGCACTGCTGCGGGCGAAGCGGATGGCGCACGTCCTAAAAGCGCGGTCGAGACGAGCGTGCAGATCGTGCTGCAAAGCGGCGAGCGGCTGATCTTAAGCGCGCGAGAGGCGGATGTTCTAAGAGGCGAGCTAAACGCCACGCGCTTCGCCGCGGAAGCAAACGCCGCATCCGCGCTAAATAGCTACATCGACGCCGTTTACGACGAGGGCGCGAGGCTTAGCGCGCAGAAAATGGCGGATTTCAATTACTCGTTTCTGAGCGATTATCTGGTGCTGTGGCACGGCGTGTGGGACGATGATGCGGGGGCGTATCTGAATGAGAAATTTGCGCTCTTCGTAAGCGAAAGCTTCCCGAAAGATTTTGGCGAAAACATCGCTAAAATCGCTGCGGCAAACGTTAAAAATTATGAGAGCTCGCTAAATTTTACGCTCAAAAAATACGGCGCGAAAGTTGATCTCAACGTCACGCAAAGCTTCAGCCTAAAAAGCAAGGCGTATCGCGCGAGCGGGACGGGGCTAGGGGCGCTGGGTGGCGTGCTGGGCGCAAAGCTTATCAGCAAGAGCCTCGCTAAAACTGCGGCTAAAACGGGCGCGAAGACCATTACCAAGGCGGGCGCCAGCGCGACTAGCGGTAGTGCGGGGCTCGTGTGCGGCCCGGGCGCGGTGGTATGCGTGCCTGCGTTTGCCGTGGCTACGTGGTTTGGGCTGGATTTCGCGTTTGCCAAGGGCGACGAGGCGCTGAACCGAGAGGAGTTTGAAGCTGCGATCGTGCGCGATATGATGGTGGCGAAAGAGGAGCTAAAGCGCGCGCTGGCGGAGGATTTCAACGCGACGATAGATGAAATTTCGAGTGAAATTTTAAATTTAGACGGGAAGTAGGCGGCGGATTATGCCCGCGCAACTTAGATCCGTTGCGAGTAAAATTTAGCGATAGATTATGAAATTTTTGTGCGCAGTGCACGGCTAAATTTTAAAATTTCATCTAAGCGCAGGCGGGTGGGATTATGGCACACTTATCATGCCGCCGCACCCTTTAAATTTAAGAGCCAGCTAAAAATTTTTAAATATAATCGCCGCTTAAAACAAGGAGCGCTAATGAAAAAATTCTATCTTAAAATTTGGTTACTCGCGTTTATAGCGACATTTGCAGCGATCCCCGCTGCGGCAAAGGTAGGTTTAGAGGATTTTAAAACTCAAGAGGAAAAAGATTTGGCGATCTCTTGCGATGACGGCGATGGGAAATACAGCGCGTGTATGAAACTGGCTGAAATTTTAACCAAAAGATGTGATAATGAAGATTTTAGGAGCTGCGAGATTGCGGGAGAGTTTTTATCTGCATTCGGACGATACAGAGACGCTATCGCTCCTTTAAGCAAGGCTTGCGATGCAAATTTGATGCTGTCTTGCGTTTCGTTAATGACGACAGATATAGCAGCTACGGGGAATATCGATAGGGCGATAAGAAGCTTGGATAAAATTTGCGATGCCAAAATTGATGGCAGTGAGGAATATTGCAAATTTAAAAACGAGCTTGAAATTTGCTTAAAAGATACGGAATGTAATCCGATAAAAAGAGGCAAAGAGCTTCTAAACTGGATCGTGGAGCAATGATATGAAAAGTTTGGTATTGATAGCGATGTTGGCATTCTCGTGTGCGTATGCGGGTTTTGGTTTTAAAGAAAAGGATTTAGCAAATTTATATTCGCTTTGCAATAAGGGCGATGGGAAATATAGTGCCTGCACGAAGCTAACAGATATATTATCAAAGCATTGTGATGGTGGCAATGCCGAAAAATGCGGAGAGCTCGGATATGTGCTATATGAGATAGGCAAGACTGAAGAGTCTATCGCACCATTACAGAAAGCTTGCGATGCGGATTTAGCGTTTTATTGCTTTAAATTAGGATCTGATGAGCTTGGGCGCACAGATAATATAAATAGAGCGCATGCTGGTTTTTCAAAGGCTTGTAAGCTTGGCATTAAAGATGAAAAACTTCTACAAGTATCTTGCATGGCCGAAGATAAATTAAAAGAGTGTTTAAGCAATAGTGAATGTAATCCATTAAAAGTGATAGAAAGTATTTACTACACGGCTAAAAGTATAATGCAAAATTAAAATTTTTTAATTAAGGAGTGATATTTATGGCATTAATGACAGGAAATGAATATGTGGAAAGTTTGAGAAAGTTGAATATGGAAGTCTATATTTTTGGAGAAAGAGTTGAGTGTCCAGTAGATCACCCAATAATAAGACCATCTTTAAATTCAGTTAAGATGACTTATGACTTAGCTCAAGAACCAGAATACGAAGAATTGATGACAGTAACATCTCATTTAACTGGAAAAAAAATAAACAGATTTGCTCATATTCACCAAAGTACAGAAGATTTAGTAAAAAAAGTAAAAATGCAAAGACTTTTAGGACAAAAAACTGCTTCTTGTTTTCAAAGATGTGTAGGAATGGATGCTTTTAATGCTTGTTATAGTACAACTTATGACATGGATAAAAAATTGGGAACAAATTATCATGAAAAATTAAAGAAGTATATAATATACTGTCAAGAAAATGATTTAACAGTTGATGGGGCAATGACTGATCCAAAAGGAGATAGAGGTTTAGCACCTTCAGCTCAAGCAGACCCAGATATGTTTTTACATATAGTTGAAAGAAGAG
>CALHQN010000149.1 GCA_938036585.1 uncultured Campylobacter sp. | reverse complement strand
GCTTTATCAAAATGAAATTTTCGTAATCTCCATAATGTGCCTGTTTCAGGGCATATTTTTGCTTTATGCGATCTCAAATTTAAGCATCAGCTACTACGAGGCCGAAATTTTTTATGAGAAAAAATCCCTCGTTTCGCTAATCGCAAATTTAAGCTGCGAAATTTTCGGGCGCAACGACTATGCCCTGCGCATACCGTTTATTTTGATCCACTTCGCAAATGCCGCGATGATCTATAAAATTTCAAAATTTATTCTAAAGCGTCGCTTCGATAGAGTAGTCGCTACGGCGCTATTTATGGCGCTTCCTGCGTCGATGAGTAGCGCGATCTTGCTAAATCCCGCGGGCATCATCGTTTTTTTCACGCTGCTGGCGATATATTTTGCAAAGAGTGAATACAATATCGCGCTTTTCGTGCTTCTCTCCGTTTGCGCCCTAATCGATAAAGCGTTTTTTATGCTCTACGTAGGTTTTGGAATTTGGGCGCTTTATACGCGCAAAAAGGAGCTTTTGCTACTTTGCATAGCGCTATTTAGCTTCAGCGTGATCTTTTACGACGTAAGCTCGGAGGGCAAGCCAAAGGGGTATTTTTTAGACACCGTGGGCGTTTTTGCGGGCGCGTTTTCGCCTTTAGTATTTTTATTTTTCATCTACACGATCTATAGAATTTGGATCAAAGAGGAGAAGAGCCTGCTGTGGTTCATCGCTACAAGTGCGCTTTGTCTGACGATGCTTTTTTCGCTAAGACAGCGCGTGGCGCTTGAGATGATGCTGCCGTATTGCGCCATCGCTACGCCTTTGATCATTCGGGTTTTGTTTAATTCATACCGAGTTAGATTGCCTAAATTTCGTACCTTTCATAAGATCGCCGTGGGCGTGACGCTGGCAAGCTTGATGTTTAGCTACTTCGCGGTGGTTTTTAGCGACGTGATGTATAAGGCGGTGTTTGCAAACAAACCGCAGCGGCATTTTATTTATAAATTTGACGTAGCTAAGGAGCTAGCGAGCGAGCTAAAAGATCGCGGAGTAAAAAGCGTGAGCTGCGATAATAAAAAGCTATGCCTGCGCCTGAAATTTTACGACCTGCCAAGCGGCGAGGATGCGTATATTTATGAGCGAAATTCTGAAAATTCGACACAAAGCATAGATATTTACAAGCAAGGCGTGCTAATTGCGAAATTTTATGTTAAAATATAAACAAAATTTTTATGAAAGGTAAAAATTATGAAAAAAGCATTTACTATGATTGAGCTGATTTTCATCATCGTGGTGGTTGGAATTTTAGCGGCCGTGGCAGTGCCTCAAATCAATCGAAACAGTTTAGTGGAGGCGGCGGATCAAATTACCGCTCATATTCGTTACACGCAGCAGCTTGCGATGAACGATAATAAATTCGATCCCGATGATCCGAATTGGTTTAAGAGATTATGGAGGATTCAGTTTCACGTAGCAAGCGGTGGAGCGGGTTCGCCGAACGACTTGCGATACACGGTATTTTTTGATAGCACGCCCGTTCCAAGCGGCAATCCGAATTCTTTAAACGATATAGCGATTGATCCGCAAAACCCTAATAAATTTTTAACGTCGGGATTTTCGGATCAACCTTTTAATGCTCAAGCCGATAGAATGAATAAAAAGATGAATTTGACCAAAACGTATAATATAAGAAATATACAATTTGCTAATTGCGGCAATGGAAATAACCAAACTATCTCCTTTGATTCTTACGGACGTCCTATGGGGCAGCTAGTTAATTCTAACGTGCCATATGATAGGATGTTTGTAACTCCTTGCGTTATCACACTTACTAATGATGCGGGGGAGACTGCCCTTATTACCATCCAACCCGAGACCGGATATGTAAATTATACTTTGGCTTCCAATACCGGTCCCGGAGGGCAGTAGGATAATCCTACACACTTAAGGAGAATAATGAAAAAATATATAATGACGCCGATTTATTACGTAAACGACGTCCCGCACATCGGTCATGCATACACGACGATTATCGCCGATACGATGGCTAGATTTTACCGCCTGCAAGGACACGAGGTGTTTTTTAAAACGGGCACCGACGAGCACGGCCAAAAGATCGAAGAGGCCGCAGCTAAGCACGGCAAAAGCCCGAAGCAATACGCAGACGGCGTAAGCGCCAAATTTAAAGACCTGTGGGATGAGTTTGGCATCAGCTACGATATGTTTTCGCGCACTACCGATGCCGCACACGAGGCGGCAGTGCAAAACGTATTTCGCAGGATGTATGAAAAGGGCGACATTTATAAGGGCGAATACGAGGGCAACTACTGCGTAAGTTGCGAGAGTTTTATCCCTTCCAATCAGCTGATCGACGGCGAATATTGCCCCGATTGCGGCAAAAAGACTAAAATTTTAAAAGAGGAGAGTTATTTTTTCAGACTTAGCGCCTATGCAGAGCGGCTTTTGAAATGGTATGAGGATGAAAAGTGCATCCTGCCCCTAGGCAAAAAAAATGAGGTCGTAAGCTTCGTAAAAGGCGGTCTGAAGGATCTTTCAATTACGCGAACGGGCTTTGATTGGGGCGTTAAAATTCCGCCCGAGCTAAACGATCCAAAGCATGTGATTTACGTCTGGCTGGACGCGCTGATGGATTATCTTAGCTCGCTCGGATTTTGCGCGGGCGGTGAGCGGATGGAGTATTGGAGCGACGCGCTGCACATCGTAGGCAAGGACATTTTGCGCTTTCACGCCGTTTATTGGCCTGCGTTTTTGATGAGCCTCGGGCTAAATATGCCGCGCAGCGTCGCAGCTCACGGCTGGTGGACGCGCGACGGCAAAAAGATGAGCAAGAGCCTTGGTAACGTCGTGGATCCGCGCGAGGTCGCAAACGCCTACGGGCTGGAGCAGTTTAGGTATTTCTTGCTACGCGAGGTGCCGTTCGGCCAAGACGGCGATTTTTCGCAAAAAGCGATCATCAACCGCGTAAATTCCGAGCTTGCCAACGAGCTTGGAAATCTACTCAGTCGCATCGTCGGCATGAGCGCGAAATACTCGGACTACATCATAAATTCCAAAGACGTGATAAAATTTTTCACTGCCGAGATCGAAGAAGCAAACTCCTATCTGGGCGCCGCGCTTAGCGCGCTTGAGGAGATTGCCACCAATAGATACTTAGAGGAGCTTTGGAGGGCGCTTGCGCTCGCAAACGCTTCGATCGCGAAATACGAGCCGTGGAATTTGATGAAAAACGGCGAGCAGGCTAAGGCGCTGGCTCTCGTCGCATTGGTCGCAAATATTTTGGCTAGCGCTACGGTGCTGCTAAGCCCCGCGATGCCGCAGACTGCGGCGCAGATCGCAGATACGCTGGGCTTTGAAATATCCACTCCGCTTTATGAGAAGCTAGTGCTTCGCGGCGAAATTTTAGATTTTAAGGCTAAGCAGTGCGAGCCGCTTTTTACCAAGATCGATCACGAGCTGATGCCGAAAGCGGACTACGATAGGCTGGATGGCGCTGCAAATTCTATAGGCTGCTCAGGCACAGACGCTGCGGCAAAAGGCGCGCCAAGCTTAAACGCAAAAGCTTCCGGCTCATGCGCTACCACGCAAGAAGCTAAAGGCGAGACAATCGAAGCTCAAATCAAAATCGATGATTTTAAAAAATGCGTTATAAAAGTCGGCACGATTTTGGAGTGCGAAAACATAGAGGGCAGCGAGAAGTTGTTGCGATTTATGATCGATTTGGGCGAGGAGAGGCCGCGTCAAATCATCAGCGGTATCGCGAAATTTTACGATCCTGCCGCGCTTATCGGCAAGCAGATCTGCGTGCTGGCAAATTTAAAACCCGCTAAAATTTTTAAACATAGCAGCGAGGGTATGATTTTAAGCGCCGAGGACGGCAGCCTTACGCTGCTTAGCACTCTCGCGCCCGTAAAAAACGGCGCGATCGTAGGTTAGCGATGAAGGCTCTAGCGCGCAAGGCTTCGAAGCTCGCTATCTGCGGTGCGGCTGGGCTCTGCGCGCAAAAAAGCGCCGCTTCGGATAAAATTTTAAACCTTTGCCGCAACTCCTCACTTGCCGCAAAGATCGGCGCGGGCGGGTTTGTATGCGCTGCACCCTTAGCGCTGAAGCTCGGTGCGGGGGTTGCTTTAAAATTTGTAGCGCGTAAAATTTTAACGTTTGGCATTTGCGAGTTATCGAAGTCTGCCGCTTTAAAATGTGCAAAGCTTGGCGCGCGCGCGGTCGTGCGCTCATTTTCGCGCACCGGTAAATTTACGGATGAGCGCTCGAAAAAGCGTGTAAGCGCGGATAACGAAAATTTTAATGCAGGCGTCATGCCGCACAGAAAGCGCACAGCAAGCGTTTCTAGCACAAACGTTAAAAAAGACGCCCCTCTTTTCAAAAGCGCTTCTGCTAAAAAAAATGCAGCAACAAAAAGCGTGCCCGCAAAAAGATCTCCGCTGGCTAAAAAACCTGTACCTATCGCAAAAACCGCATCGACCGCCAAAAATATCGCAGCAGGCACAGCTTCTGTATCTGTCGTAAAATCAGCGTCCGTAGCCAAATCAGCATCAATAAAAAACACCGTGCAAAATAAAATTTCCGCAGCTAGCGCAAAAGTAGCACCCGCCAAAAATACGGCGCAGAACGCAAAATCTCGCCGCGTTGCAAAAAACACCGCTACGCCTACCGCAGCCGCCGCAGAAGACGTCGCCGCGTCCGGCGCAATCTCCGCGCCTACCGCAAAGCAGTCGCATCGCGCCGCAAAGAGCGCGTCCGCCGCAGGGAAATCGTAATGGTAAATTTATTAAATTTAACCCGCATCGTAAATGGAACGATGCTAAATAATCCCGCGATCTCCGCGGTCGAGAGCTTTGCGATCGAGCCCGCAAAAGTCGCAAAAAAGGGCGCTTTCATCGCACTCGGCGCAAACGAGCGCGACGTGCGCACCGCGATCGATAACGGCGCGTACGCGATCATTTTCGATAATAATTTCAAGCCGCTCAACGACGAGATCGCCTTTATAAAGGTCGAAAATTTATGCTCGGCGCTCGTGCGACTGATAAAATTTTTGGGCGAGACGTGGCGGCACGGCTTCGTGCTGATAAACGAAGTGCAAAGCGAGATACTGCGCTACACGAGCGTGCCGAAAAATTTGATGTTTGCGCCGCGCAGCAAGGGCGAGCTTTTTATCAGCCTGCTGAATGCCAAAGAGAAAAATACCTACTTCACCACCGACGGCGATCTTTTGCAAAGCCTCGGTATCTCGCCTGTCACGATCCCCGCGAGCGACGATTTTAGGCTGCTTTACGGCGGCTCGATATTTTACAGCAGCTTCGTTTTCGGCGGGCTTTATTATTCAAATTTAATCTTTCCGCAGCTGTTTTTGCCCGAGCTATGCGGCGTGATCGAGTATCTCTCGCGCAAAAACATACCCTTTAAATTTCAAAGCTTAAGCGCATTCGGTCATTTCGAGCCGATTTTTGTGGATAGATTTTTTAACGTAAGCTCGCTTGGCGGCAGCTACCGCGCCTTTATCGCCGAGAGCGATCCTGAGCTTTTTGCGCGCGAGGCGGAGTTTTTGCGGGCAAAATTCCGCGAAAAAATTATCGTCTGCGCTAGCTGGGAGGACCGATTGGACGGCGTTAAGATCGACTTTCGCTTCAATAAACTAAGCGCGCTAAAGAGCCTGCCGGAGTTTCACTACGCGCTGGTTTTTGCGGAAAAGAGCGCGATCTTGCAGCTTCTAAATCAAAAATCGCAAGAAAAAAATCTATTTTTTTAAAGGCAGCGGATGCAGAGCTTTGATGAAATTTTAAACGGAAATTTTTGGATAAAGAGGCTTTACGAAAACAGGCTATTGCGCGAGGTAAAAGAGCAGATCGGCACCGAGCTTGAGATCGCGCACGCAAGCTATATCGAGGTAAAAAGAGAGCGCTCGCAGGCGCTGCTTTTTACGAACGTGCGAAACGCGCAGGGCAAACAGATGCCGCCGGTGCTAAGCAATATTTTTGGTTCATCTTCTGCGTTAAATTTAATCCTCGGTCGCAAGCCCGCCGAGATCGCCGCCGAGATCGAGAGCTTGCTAAAGCCGAAGCGTCCGCAAAGCTTCGGCGAAAAAATTGATTTCTTGGCGCACTTAATCTCGCTGCGTAAAATTTTTGTAAAGCGCCTTAGCGGTCGCGGCGAGTGCCAGCAGGTCGCGCATCTGGGCGCCGATGTCGATTTGGGCGAGCTTCCTGTGCTTAAGACCTGGGAGGGTGACGGCGGCGCGTTTATCACGATGGGGCAGGTTTATACGAAGGATCTGAACTCGCAAACGCAAAATCTCGGCATGTATCGCCTGCAAATTTACGGGCGCGACCGCTTGGGGATGCACTGGCAGATACACAAAGACGGCGCGGGCTTTTTTGACGAATATCGCAAAGCGGGGCGCAAGATGCCCGTATCCGTGGCGATCGGCGGCGATCCGCTCTATATCTGGTGCGGTCAGGCGCCGCTGCCAAAAGGCGTGTTTGAACTGCTGCTTTACGGCTTCATCCGCCGCAGCCCCGCTCGCCTCGTAAAATCGCTTACGAATGAAATTTACGTTCCCGCCGACGCGGACTACGTGATCGAGGGCTTTGTCGATCCCGCAGTAAGTGAGCTTGAGGGGCCTTTTGGCGATCACACCGGCTTTTATACGCCGGTGGGGCCATTTCCGGTGATGGAGGTTAGTGCGATCACGCACAAGCGCGCGCCCGTATTTCACGCTACCGTCGTGGGCAAGCCGCCGCTTGAGGATAAATTTATGGGGTACGCGACCGAGCGGATCTTCTTGCCGCTATTTCGCACGAGCGCGCCCGATCTGATCGATTATAAAATGCCCGAAAACGGCGTATTTCATAATCTGATTTTGGCTAAGATCGCCGTGCGTTACCCCGCTGCTGCCAAACAGATCATGCACGCGTTTTGGGGCGTGGGACAGATGAGCTTCGTAAAACACGCCGTTTTCGTGCCGCAGGACGCGCCGAGCTTGGATGAGTACGAAGCGCTTACGAAGTACGTCCTAAACCGCATAGGCGCGCGCAGCCTCGTTTTTAGCGAGGGTGTGTGCGATCAGCTCGATCACGCAAGCCCGAACTCCTGCTTCGGCGGCAAGCTCGGTATCGATGCGACGGCGGATTTAAGCTCGCAGGCGCCGCAAATTTTAAGCGACGAGGAGCGTCAAGCACACGGCACTGAGATTTATAACGACGAAAATTTTAATATCCAAAGCGACGATAATTTTCTTACCGCATACGGCGCCGAGGCGCGTGAGGATAAAATTTCAGACGATCTTAAAAGCGACAATGATGCGGCGATGAGCGGCGGCAAAATTTCAAACGATCTAGGATCCAACGTCCAAGCAGCAGCACGGTCAGTAGACGCTCAAGCCGCAATCGCGCAACCCGTGCTAGCCCATATCGCAACTAAGCAGTCCGTAGTCGAGCAAGCCGCACAACAAAATTCAAGCGCCCAAGACGTAGATATGCAACCCGCAGCAATCCAAACTTCAGACATTCGAACCGCAGATTTGCAACCCGTAGCCGCCCAAACTCAAGAATCAAGTGGAAAACCTACGGCAATCCAAACTTCAAGCCAAGTAGCGAGCGCACAAGCTGCGACTATCCAAACTTTGGATGCGCAGGCTGCAGGTACCCAGTCTGCCTGCGATCAAATCAAAAATCTTCAGGCGGTAGTAGCCGTGCAGACCGCAACCGCAAAGCCTACGATCGCTCAAAATGCAAGCGCCGAGACTGTTCAAGACGCGCTCTCCGCACCGATGAGCGCTTTGCGCGATTGTGCCGTGCAACCTACGCATTATCAAACTGAAATTATCCAGACCGCAGCCGCCAAAGCTACGACCGCCATACCTACAATCGCTCAAATTGCAAGCGACGCTGGAACTGTCCATGCTGCCGAGGCTGTACAGGCTGCAGCCGCCGGATCTATGAGCGGAGCTGAAATTTTACGCACGCTGAAATTTATCGAAATTCTAAACTACCTGCAAAAGCTAGGCGCGAAAAAAACGAGCTTTCCGGCGCAAATTTACCCATTGCACGACATTTCGGATTGGCTCGCTTCGCTTCCTTTCGAGCCTACGCGCGATCAGCTAAGCGCGATAAAGGACATCGCTAGCGACCTGCAAAGCCCTCTGGCGCGCCGCCGCGTCGTCATGGGCGACGTAGGCAGCGGCAAGACGCTCGTAATCCTCGCGAGCGCGGCTATGAACTATCCGCGCATCAGCTATCTGATGGCGCCTACGAGCATCTTGGCCGAGCAAATTTACGCCGAGGCGTGCCGTCTGCTGCCGCCGCAGATCAAGGTCCTGCTCGTAAAAAGCGGCGATCGCGAGCCGAATTTCGCAGGCGCGCACCTTATCATCGGCACTCACGCCCTGCTCTACCACGAGCTCGCGCCGTCAAATCTAATAATGGTTGATGAGCAGCACCGCTTCGGCTCCAACCAGCGTGAAAAGATCGCGCGCCTCACCGAAAACGGCGAGTTTCGAGCGCATTTCATTCAGTTTAGCGCCACGCCGATACCGCGCACGCTAAGCATGATCCAATCCGAGCTCGTGAGCTTTAGCTTTTTAAAACAGCTGCCGTTTGAAAAACAGATCAAAACCAAAATCCTGCAAAACGACGGATTTACGGGCTTTATGCAGGATCTGCGCCGTGAGCTCGCCGCGGGCAATCAAGCGATCATCGTCTATCCGCTAGTGCAGCAAAGCGAGAGCTCGGTCTATCAGAGCCTTGAGGAGGCGGCGCCGTTTTGGAGGGCTCAGTTTGCGGACGTGATGATTACCCACGGCAGCGACAAGGACAAGGAGGAGATCCTGCGCCGCTTCCGCGACGAGGGGCGACTGCTGATAACCACGACGATCGTCGAAGTGGGCATCTCGCTGCCGCGGCTTAGCGTCATTTTAATCGTGGGTGCCGAGCGGATGGGGCTCGCGTCGCTTCATCAGCTACGCGGGCGCGTCGGACGCAAAGGCCAGGCGGGGCGCTGCTACCTCTACACTAAGCTCAAATCCCCGCCGCAGCGCCTGCGCGAGTTCGCTGCGACGCTGGATGGATTTAAGGTCGCAAATATTGATCTGAAAAACCGCCAGGGAGGCGATCTGCTGGGCGGCTCGGTGCAGCACGGCGCGATGTTTGCGTGGTATGATTACGAAGAGGACGTAACGGCGGCGGCAAAGCAGCGACTGAAAAGCTTAAAGACGCACTAACTCATACGGCTACAAAGACCAAGTGCATGGCAGCCGACACGGCTTGGCGAGCACGATACTGAAACGAAGCCGCCTGGGCGCACGACTGCATCCGAGTGCAAAGAACAAGGCGCGTAGCGGCGGCAGGATTAAAATTTTATCACAATAAAGGCGTAAAATTTAAAGCACGGGCTGCAAGCACGAAAAGCAGGCGCGGAATTTAAGGCGCAGTGCAGGCATCGGATACGGGCTGCAAGCGCAGAAAGTAGATGCGGAATTTAAAGCGCAGTGCGGGCGCCGTATGAAAGTGCACGGTGTATGCGTAAATTTAAGATGTGTAGTGCGCGCGGAATTTAACGCTCTGAAATTTTGCGCGGTTAAAACTGTGCAATGCGCGCAGCAGCGGAATTAAAGGCAAAATGGCGAAATTCTATCTGCAATTTGCTCGCGGCAGAATTTACCGCGCTAAATTTCACGCGATAGTGAAGTTTGAAAGTATAATTTTGAGCGGATTTTAGACTAAATTTAAGGAGAGGGATGAAAGCGTTAGTATTCGTTTTGCGCAAGGTTTTTAAATTTATATTTCTGTTTTGGGTGGTCATAAGCTCACTTTTCGGCACATATATGATTGCCGATAAATTTTTCGGCCGCACCGTCGTAGCCTGGACGCTCATCCGTGATTTTAGCAGCGCTTCGCTGGATCTTAAGGATTTTAGCATCAGCGCCAACTTAAGAGCTACCACTATCGGCGGACGACTATGGCGCGACGAGCGCGAGCCGAAGCCCGACTTCTCGGACGACAACTCCACCGGCGCTCCGTATGAACTAAGTATAAATTTTGACCACGTGAGCGCGCCCGGGATCGTGCTGAAAAATACCAAGCTCGAGCAGGTGCAAAGCGGGCGCGTAGTATTTGAAAAGGATGAGCTAGAGGCGCCGATAGAGCTGGGCTATAGCGGTTACAAAAGCGGCAGATTAGAGGTACCGGGTCTCGATTCTACGCATGTTAGACACAGACTAAGCGCCGAAATATGCGTGCCTGGGGGCGCTTGCACAAACTTCGCGCATTATTTCTTGCTATACAGACATGTAGAGGGCACAGCGGCTCTGCGGGGCATTTTTTAACCGCGAAAGATTCGGCGCGAAATTTTAAAACATAAAATTTACGGCGGTATAGGTTAATTTGGCTGAATAAACGAGTAGATTATCGATGCCCGTAACGTGGCGGTATGCTTTATTTGCGTGGCGGAATTTTGCAGCTTCCGTATTTGTGCGAAACGGAATTTCAAAATTTCGGTGCGCATAAAATTTACAGCACGATCTAAATTTTACCAAATAAAATTTATGCCCTATTTTCAGCGACAACAAAGCAACCGGCTAGAAAATCCAGCGAGGCGACAATCTATTAAGATCCTAAATTTATAACGCAGCGATTGGGCATAAAATTTTAAAATTACCGACAAAATATCGTAATTTTAAAAGCGCGCTACATATTATAAAATGCGCTTTGTTATCATTCGCTCTCTTATAATTTTTAGCATTTTATCTAGTCGTTTCAAAAATGTTTTGCAAAATTTAGCGCTATATTAAAGCTTAAAATGCGTCTATTACGTATTTCTTGACTATTCAAAATTTTTTACTTCTTAAAAATCAAAATTTTAGCCATTTAAAATTTATACTTGAATTTAAACTGCAATTTAATTAGAAATTAAAAATTTTTGTATTATTATTCGCACTTTTAATAATCGATTCTATAATCATTTAAAAGGAAGAATGAATGTCTAGAGGATTCTCTGTGTGTGTCTATGCCTCGCTGCTCTTGTGCGGCGGGCTTTATGCGGAAGATCAGGCAAATTCGCAAGAATTAGGAACTATCCAGGTAACGGGCAATGTCGATTCGCAAAGCGTAGCCGAGCAAAAGGTCGGCGAGACTAAGACTACTGCGCAGACTATCAAAAAGCAGCAGATCACCGATAGTAGAGACTTGGTGCGATACCAAACCGGTATCACGGCGGTCGAGACGGGTAGATTCGGCGCTAGCGGATACGCTGTTCGCGGCGTGGACGAAAACCGCGTGGCTATCACGGTGGACGGACTTCGTCAAGCAGAGACCTTAAGCTCGCAAGGCTTTAAAGACCTCTTTGAGGGGTATGGAAATTTTAACAACACAAGAAACGGCGTAGAGATGGAAAACGTCAAAACAGCCAATATTACCAAAGGAGCCGACTCCATAAAAGCGGGAAGCGGCGCACTCGGCGGATCGGTAATGTTTGAAACTAAAGACGCTAGGGATTTCTTGACGGAAAAAAACTATCATTTCGGTTTTAAACAGGGCTATCAAAGCGTAGATAGTCAAAATTTTCACTCCTTTACCGGTGCGGCTAGATACGGTTGGTTTGATTTTTTAGTTATAAATACCGATAGACACGGACATGAGAGAAAAAACTATTTCTACGATATATATGATAGTAAAGAGGATAAACTTCACATAGGAAAAACTCGCGAAAAGGCAGACCCCTACACCATAACCAAAAAAAGTACGCTCGTAAAGGTCGGATTTCAGCCGGGCGATGAGAATAGATTTTCGGTCGCGATAGATGACTCAAAGCAAAATTCCGACGGCGAGGATCTATCTTATACATTAAGAGTCGGTAGCCGTCCGGATGCTCCGGAACGATATGGAAATAGAACAAACCACGATAGCTCTACCAGAAAAAACGTGCAGTTTGCTTACGAAAATTTCAGCGAAACGCCGTTTTGGGATCACGTTAAAATTTCATACTCGAAGCAGAGTATTAAAAACCGCGCGATAAACAGAGAGGGCTGCCAGGGTAACGAATGTATGAATATACAAAATCCATCCGGAATGCACCTGGATTCGAGCTCTGGTACATATAATCTCTTAGATAAAAACAATAGACCTCTAAGCGTAGATTCTCAGGAGGTAGGCTGGGACGACTATACCATCAGAGACGGCTCGGGCAATCCGCTTAGACTTAATGACGATTATAAAGTACACTCAGGATCCGCACTTGACCTGTGGGGAGATGTTTATAATTCGACCTATGTAGATTGCTCTAAAATAGATTGCTCTAAAAAGTTTAGGGTATTAAAAGAGACGCACGATACCGATAAAGATCCAGGTTACAAGTACGAACTCGTAGATAGAGAGATAGAAAAGCATACTCTTCCCGACGGAAGAGTCTATGGAACTATAAAAAGAGATCCTAGCGATGCGAATGTAGGATCAAAATGGCATGCGTTATCTTTCATAACCCCGGGAACAGGCGGCTATGAAACGATCCAGTACTCCGATAGGACGCTAGATACCGAAACTCAGCAAGTAAATTTAGACTTTGAGAAAGACATTAGCCTATTTGACACCATAGAGAACTCTATATCATACGGCGGGCTTTTAGACAGGACCGATAAATCTATGACCAATAGAGATGGATTTTATGCGGGCAACTCACAATGGTGGGATCAGATATTTTTCGGTAAATCTCCAGGCAGCGGCGCACCCGATCCGGACTATCATTTAAGCGGTAGTAGAAGAAGCAATACCACATCCGTTAGCACTTATCTGATCCCGGTGCAAACTACGACTACGGCAAGCTATATCGGAGATGAAATTCAAATAACCAAATATGTAGGTTTTGATCTCGGCTATCGCTATGATACTGTAAAACATAAGCCGAAATATACCGGTTATCCTGAAATCCCTAGAGGTATCATAACCGGTCTATGGGTGCCGTATCCTTACAACCCTTATGACGGAATACACGGTTACTACACTCCTTACGGAGAGGAAAATTACCAGCAAAATTTAAAATTCCTGCTAAGAGAGAAGGAATACAAAAGCGGCTCATATAAACTGGGTCTAAATTTAGACCCGCTGGATTGGATGAGGATACAGCTAAAGGGCTCCAAGGGCTTCCGTGCTCCGACATCGGATGAGGCGTATATGACCTTTAAGCATCCGGACTTTTCTATCCGCCCAAATATCGATCTGGAAGCCGAGATCGCAAGGACAAAAGAGATCGCCCTTACCTTTTATAGCGAGAGAAGCCGCATAACTTTCGATGTTTTTAAAACGGATTATAAAAATTTTATCGATCTTGAATTTTTGGGAAATTTACAGGTCGTAGATCAGCAGATACCCTATCCGTTTTATCAAAACGTAAACCGAGATAGCGCCAAAGTTCATGGATTTGAGATAAATACCCATCTGGAGCTAGGCGATGTATCGGAGAGCCTGGAGGGATTTAGGCTGGGGTACAAATACAGCAGGCAAAAGGGCAGGATGTCGTGCGCCAGCAACGGCTCAAACGCCAATAATTCAAACTCCGGATGTAGCAGGGGTGAAGAGGTGCCGATGAATGCGATCCAGCCGCCTACTTCTGTTTATAATATTGGCTATTCCACGCCCGGCGACAAATATGGTATTGATCTTTTCATCACCGACGTAGGAGCCAAGAAGCGCAAAGATACCTACAATATGTATTGGAAGAGCCAAATCGAAAGAGATGATCCGACCTGGGGGCATATCGATGCTTCCATAGTAAACGGAGAGCCCGTGACCGATAATACCAAAGGTTGGCGAAGCAGCAATTATACGGTAGTGGATGTTATCGCTTATGCGAAGCCGCAAAAAAATTTCAACTTTGGCCTAGGCGTTTACAATCTAACCAACGCCAAATATATCACTTGGGATAGCGCGCGCTCGATCAGGGCTTTCGGAACGGTCAATATGATCGATCAAGCGACGGGTGCGGGCATCGGCAGATTTTACGCGCCGCGCAGAAATTTTAGATTTAACTGGGAGATAACGTTTTAGTCCTTGGTATGTTTCGATCCAAAATTTAAAACGATTTCGAATCCAGGGCTCAAGTTGATCAAATCAAGCCCTGGATTGCAATTTTTTATCCAATGAGCCTTTGCAACGCAAGAGCAAGATCGCTTCGTATTTTTAGCATTTCGATAAAATTTTTAGCGATATAATTTTCGCCGAACGGTAACATTTTGCGCGTGCATTAAATTTGTATATCGCCGCTTTCGTTTATGCGGTTTTGGCTCAGAACCTACCGCCGTGCGGTATAAATTTTACATTTCTATCGATAACGCCTTTTTTACTAAGGTCAAAGGCAAACTTTCATATCGCCTAAATTTGCTCGCCGTATGATCCTAATAAAGACGAGTTAGAAGTACCGAAGACATTTGACAACCGCACGCAAAAACTACGGCAGCTGGATGAGACCTACGATAAGGCGCACAAGACGATGCTTAAGACAAATGATTTTTTATTTATGCGTTAATACGCGGAAAAATAAAGACAAATTAGCCTCTATTTTTCTCAATTTCATATAAAATTTTGATTTTTTTAACATATTATTCCTCATCTTCATCATCAATATCTGAATAAGCTAAGTCAATATCA
>CALHQN010000148.1 GCA_938036585.1 uncultured Campylobacter sp. | reverse complement strand
AAGAGGTTATGATGCCCACGGGAATCTCGGCCATCACCACCGTGCGCGCGAGCGTATCGCATACGAGCAGATACAGCGCTCCTATGAGCCCCGATAGTGGCAGCACCCATCTGTTATCAGGTCCGCTAATTAGGCGTGCGACGTGAGGCATTATAAGCCCGATCCACGCGATGATGCCCACGTTTGCCACGCACACTGCGGTCATCAAGGTAGCGATCGTTATAAATATGAGCTTGTATTTTTCGGGATTTATGCCGAGGCTTCTTGCCTGATCGTCGCCTAGGCTTAGTAAATTTAGCTTCCATGCAAGCGTGCAAAGTGCCACAAAACAAATTCCCGTGACTGATGCGATCTCGCCTAGGCTTTGCCATTTGGAGTAGTACAGCCCGCCCATCATCCAAAATGTGATCTCTCTTAGCTGCGCGTCCTCGCTTACGTATTTTACGATCGATACGCATGCCGAAAATATCGAGCTTACGATGACGCCCGACAGGATAAGCCCCACTACGGGCACTATGCCGCCGTTTTTTGCGAGCGTGTAGGACAAAAACACCGCAAAAAACGAAAAAGCAAACGCGCTTAAAGCGATATTAAAAAATATGCCCGAAAAAAGTATCGCTAGCGCCGCGCCCAATGCCGCGCCCGAGCTAGCTCCCAGTATAAAGGGCTCCACGAGCGGGTTTTTAAAACAGGCCTGATATATCGCACCCGCGTTTGAAAGCGCGAAGCCCACTATCACGGCGGTTAAAATTCTAGGCATTCTGATTTCAAAGATGACGGTTTGATCCATCTTAGAGATGCCTGCGGCGGGGATATCAAAAATTTTCAAATTTAAAACGTCTAAAATTTTAGCGATCGAAATTTTATAATCCCCGAGCATGAGCGCCGCGATCATACAGAGCAAAAGCGCGCCCAAAAGAACGAATAAAAATAGTAAATTTGACTTAAAAGCGCCTGGCTTAAAAGTCATTCTCTACCGTCCAGTCTAAAATTTGCTCGCTTCTAAGCGCCTTTGCCTGCTCCTCGCTCACGCCGTAAACGTCTTTGTAAAAATCGATGACAAATTTATGAACTTTGATGTCCGAAAAGAGCTGCGGATAGGCCGCTTTTGCGATTATTAGGATATCTATCGGATACTCCACGCGGCGCGCGCAGTTCATCGGCGACCACGGCATGGCGTAAACACGCTTGTTTTTGATCGCTTTTAGCTCCTCTAGTTTTTCAAAATCTGCCGAATTTAAAAGCTCGCTCGCCGGATGGTAGCCGTTTGAGGTCGGCAGCACGATGACGTCGGGATCTATCGCGTAGAGCTGCTCGGTGCTTAGGATCACGTTTGAGCCGTCGCCTCTAAATGCGTTTTTAGCGCCCGCGATATTTTCGATGATGAAGGATTCGGGGGTATTTACGCCGTAAGCGCTCGCCACGCCGCCGTTTTTGCGGATGTTTGGATTAAGCCCCATGTAGAGCATGCTGACCTTTTGATCCTCTTTTAAATTTGCCGTGCGCTCCTGCACGAGTTTTTGGGTTTTATCGAGGTATTCAAAGAGCTTTAGAGCCTTGTCCTTTTGTCCAAATATCTCTCCTAGCACTCGCATTTCCTCTTGCATCGTTGCGATTTCAGCGCCTCTTGGAGCATAGATCACGGCAAGCGGGATGCCCAGCGCCTCGATAGTGGCGATCGTTTTTTCTACGGCGTCTTTATTTGAGCCGCGCAGCGTGCAGTCTCCGATACGAAGGATCACTAGCTGCGGATTTTCGTTTGCTAAGGCTTCGAAATTTATGACGTTTCCTTGCGGCGAATTTATGCAAGGCAGGTCATTTAGCCACGGATGCAGATACTTCATGACGTTCCACCCGCGAAGCGTGTAGTTTTCGCCAGCTTTGGTGGTAAAGTCGTATTTGTAGTCTCTTTTCATAGACCACGAGCCGATGAGCTTTACTTTGTCGATCACGCCAAGATGCGTCATGACGCTCTCGACAAATCCGTCGTCGATCGTAGCGACTCTCTCAAGCGGAGATGCGATCTTGACCTCCGCGCCGCGCATATCTTTGATACTAAACTCGCCGCCAAACGCCAAGCCAAGCGCTAGCAAAAAACCGAGTAGAAATTTCATAAAAGCTCCTTTTTACGAAGGTAAATTTAACTTCGTTATTATAGCTTGGTATTATGAAATATGGATTAATATTACTAGTTGTAAGTTGCGAAGTCGTTAAATTTAAATATCGAGGCTTTGGAATTTTAAAATTTCGCGGATCGGATCGGCAAATTTAAAATTTTATCTTTTCAAAATTTTGCCGAATCTATCATTTAAATTTATCGTCTAAATTTAGCCCTTGCTGCATTAAATTTGAGAGTCCGTATAAATTTAGAGAGTTTGGATTGAAGTATTTAGCAAGCAAGGGTTCGCTTGATGATACGGATGAGAAAGAGCGGAAATACTCCGCTCTTTAAAGCTTTAGTTGCCGCTTAGATCAAATTTATACGCAGCTTGCAACCATATCTCGTTCTCGTCGAACTTCCTATTTACGCCGCTAGCGTAGTGATCGCTTCTCTCAAGCGCAGTGTAGGTTACGCCCAAGCTTAGCCCCTTCACGGCCTTAGGAGCGTAGTTTGCCGTTACCGCCCAGCCCTCTACGTCCATGCTGGTACCGACCCTTTGGCCCGCAGCCCCGCTAGCATTGATATTATTCGTGCCGCCTACTCTGTCTTGATCGCCTTTTACGTAGTGTAGCGCGGTTTTGAAGCCGTCCAAGCCGATAGCGCCGAAGTTGTAATCAAGCACGATCTTGTGCGTATCCATACCCGCATATCCCGTGAAGACGAACGGACCTCTAATAGGCAGAGCGGTGTATGATCCCGGGCCGTTGCCGACGCCCAAAATAACGGCATCATCATCGCTAACGGTCGTATAGGCATACGATAGACCGAATCCGAAAAACTCGCTAACCGAGACTATTGCACCGAACATATCGCCGTCAAGCCTTCTTGACTCCAGCCCTCCGTCTACGCGCGAGCCTTTGTAGTTAAGATCAAATCCTAGCTTTAAAATCTCGCCTACCGGCACTTTTACATTTGCCTCGGCAAGATACAAGCTAACGTCGCCGTCCTTTAACGCGTTAGCGGGTTTTACGTCCGTTACCGCTGCGTAAGCGCCGGTTAAAGTAGTATAAGGCAAGGATTTGTTTTGAACATATGCGGAGAAGATATTTTCAAATTTTACGGCGACCGGACCCGTCATATTACCCAGAATCACCCTATCTTTAAACAAAGGAGCCTTTCCTTCGCCTGCCGGAGCGCCCATAGCGGTTTTGCTCCTTCCTTGGAATTTATAAAACCATCCGCCCCACAATGTAGTATCGGGGATATCTTTATTGGATATCGCTACGCCCTCGAAAGCCTCTTTAAACGCCCTTGTATAGTTGCCAGCAACGAGCGGAGTTACGACATATTGTCTACCCGCCTTTATATCGGTATTTCCTATGCCGTATCCTAGGTATAATTCCGATAATACCGCACCTTTAGTATACCACTCCTTATCGTAAGCGGTCTTATTACTTGAGCCTACGTGATACGGCATCAACCAGCCCTGTCCGGTAAGCCCTATTCTAAAGCCGTAAAGAGGATCGGTGACATATCCAAGCTCAAGACCCACGCCGAATGCCTCGTAATCGTTGTCGCCCGTAGCGGCTTCGCCTCTATTGTCTACGGTTTTATTGGCGTAAGTGGTCTTTACCGTTCCGCCGAATTTACCGTTAGTGATTGCCTCGGCTACGCTATCCGCCGCGCTTAGCGAGGATACCGCACATGCGCAAACCGCCGCAGCTAAACTTAGTTTGATGAGTTTCATTCGAAATCTCCTTTCATTAAAATAGAATTTAAATCGAAATTTTAATCTTGTATCAATATTTTCGAAATGAATTATATCATATTTACATCTCTAATCTAATTCTGTTACTGCTTCCTCTAACACGCCAATTATTCCAATCACCTGTTTTACTGGTTCTGGAATTTTGGAACTATTTTTAGATAAATTGTTATCCATCGTCTTTTATCCTTCATTAAATATTTTAGAGCCGTGATTAATAAGGCACTCCGTCAATGACCGTTTATCAAAGGCAACTTTACCGAATTTATCAATCAGTGGCTTGTTCTGTTTTATAGATATAATCATATCCTCATTTTCTAAAATGTAGTATTTTTCTATCTTAAAAAAGTTTAAAAACCAAAAGATAAATATAAACATAAAATTTATTAGCATAACAGGAATATAAACAACCATATTCATAAGCTTTTCGAATATTTTTAAATTTTTAGCTTTGATATTTTCTCCGAAATTTGGAACATAAGAATACGTAATATTTGTAGTTTCTGTAAGCCTAAATTCTAATGTCTTTAAATTTCCTGAAAAGTCTATATAGTCGCACTCTATATTTTTTTCAAAAACTCTAA
>CALHQN010000147.1 GCA_938036585.1 uncultured Campylobacter sp. | reverse complement strand
AAAGGTAGCTACAATCTAGCGAACCTGGCGTATCACGTAAGGCAGATGAACGGGCGGGAGTTTTAGGCGTTTAAATTTAAGGGGCGATATCGTATAATCTCGCACTATTTTAAAAAAAGGAGTTAGAGATGACTTTTATGGAGTCTGTGCAAACTTGCATAAAGCAAAAATACGCCGCATTTAGCGGGCGAGCATCAAGGTCGGAATTTTGGTGGTTTTTTCTATTTACCGTGCTTGGCGGGATCATTTTGAGCTTGATAGATGGCGTTTTGGGCACTACGATAGGACGCAATCAAATAATAGCCGGCAGGATAGTCCATCAAGAAATCGGCATTATAGATACGCTTTTTCAGCTAGCCATGCTAGTGCCGGCCACCGCCGTTTCGGTTAGACGACTACATGATACCGATAGAAGCGGCTGGTTTTTTCTGCTTATTTTAACGCCGTTCGTGGGTATTTTTTTAGGTAGTATCGGACTTTTAGTATCATTTGCGGGTTGGATTGTGCTGCTCGTATTTTTCGTACAACAAGGCACTAACGGACGCAACCGCTTTGGAGACGATCCGTTGCGACCTGCAAGCAGAGGCTCGATTTTTTAAACCGTAGCTTTTGCGCGCCTATCGCTTCACGAATAAGCTAAATTTGGGGCTAATTCCATTTTGGTTTTTAGCCCTTTTTACTAGGCGGTTTTGCTCAAAATAGCCTTTTATATTTAAATTTAGATCCGCCGCGAGATTCAAACTACAAAATTTTAATTCTATTTCCTTTTAATTTCACGATCTTTTTGTCGTTTACGAGCTTCGTAATCGCCGAGGAGACGTTTTGGCGAGGCGCTCCGAGTAGGCTTGCCAGCGTCATTATATTAAAGGGAAGCTCCACGATCTTATCGGCGTTTGCGATGCGGTTTAAAAAATTTAAAATCCGCGTCTGGATTTTCGCAAAGACGATCTCTTTGATTAAAATCCGCTGCGAGTGGAGGTTTTTAATAAGCGCGTTTATGATCGAGCTTGCAAACTCATCTCCTAGCAGCTCGAAAAGCTCCGAGATGTTGATCTGCAGCGTCTCGCAGTCGCTTAAAATTTCAAGGCTCGTGTTTTTATCCAAGCAGACGTAGGCGCCGCTTTTTACGAAGCTAAAGATAAATTCCTTGCCGTTTTCGTAGCAGTTTAGCTTCGCTCTGCCGCGCAGCAGAATGATAAATTTAAACTTCTGCGCGTAGATCACGTCGCCGCGTGCGTAGCTCTCGCGTCTAAATTTAGCAATACGCTCCTTGCTTAAAAAGTCGAATTTCTCGCTGTAATCGTTATTTAATCTATCTATCATAGTAGCTCTTTGCATAAAATTTCACGTAAATTTTACTCAAAAAGGATAAATTCGTCGTAATCGCGACAAATTTAAATTTATTTTTGATTTATAATTCGCGTAAAGACAACCCAGAAAGGATACTTTATGAGGAAAATTTTTATCTCATTTATCTGTGCGTGTTCGCTTTTCGGCGGCGAGGTGATCTCCAAAACCACGGCGATCTCGCAGGACGGAAAAACTATCGGCGAGGTTCAAATTTTAACGCCGATCGAGGTGCTACCCGGCGAGGGCGGCGTCGCCAAGATTAAGATCAAAGGCGTCGTGAGCGAAAACTATCAGCTTCAGATCCAAAAAAATATGAAAGAGGCTGAAATTTACGCGACCTTTACGAACGAAGCCGAAACAAATTTTAAAAAGGGTAAAAAGCTCGAGGACGATTACGGCGAGATCTGGTACGAGGCCGAGGGGATTTACGAGGTCGGCTCGGATGCCGTAGCCAAGGACGCTAAGGCGCTTTATGCGGAAGCAAAGTCCACGTATGAGCAGCTTTGCTCGGCATGTCATAGGCTTCACGAGCCGAATAGCTTCACGGCAAATCAATGGCCTGCGAATCTGCAAGAGATGATCAATGCAAACTACGTAGCGCTCGAGGGCGACGAGCTAAATTTGATCGTAAAATACCTACAACACAACGCAAAAAAACCTGAATGATAAAGGAGATCAGATGAAAAGGCGAGACTTTTTAAAGGCGGGGATTTTAGGCGCAAGCGCGGCGAGCGCTAGCAGGATCGAGGGGGTCACGCAGACGATTTTCGATAACAAAAAGGTATTCGGCGCAAACAGATTCGGCCCTTTTTGGCTAAATTTAAACTCGTCGCAGATCGTTTCGGTAAGCGAATTCGAGGGCGATAAATTTCCAAACACGATGAATTACAGCTTGCCCGATTCCGTGCAGAACGAAAACCGCGTGCTCTATCCGATGGTGCGCAAAAGCTATCTAAAGGCTAAAGGCGCGGCAAAGAGCGAACTGCGCGGCAAAGAGGAGTTCGTGCGCGTTAGCTGGGACATCGCGCTTGATCTAGCGGCGAAGGCTTTGAAAGAAAATTTCGACAAATACGGCGCCGAGGCGATCTACGGCGAGTGCTACTGGTGGGGCGGTAGCGGCAAGATCGGCTGGGGGCGCACCGTAGCGCACCGAATGCTTAAAATTTTAGGCGGCTACGTAGAGGAAAGCGGCGATTACTCGACCGGCGCGGGGCTCGTTATCATGCCTCACGTGCTGGGCTCAAGCGCCGTTTACGACGCGCCTACCACGTGGAAAGCGATCGTCAAAAACGCCAAGAACGTCGTATTTTGGGCGACTGATCCTGCGGTAACCAATCAAATTTCATCCATTCCGCCTACGCACGACGGTTACATCGGCATGCAAGAGCTTAAAAAATCGGGCATCAAAACCTACAGCGTAAACGTGATGAGAAACGACACCGCGCGCTACTTCGGCAGCGAAGATATTATCGTGCGCCCAAACACCGATACTGCACTCATCATCGGTATGTGCCATTATCTGTTTACGAACAACCTCTATGACGAGGAATTTATCAAAAAATACACCGTCGGATTTAATAAATTTAAAGCGTATTTTTTAGGCGAGAGCGATAAAATCGTAAAAGACGCAGCTTGGGCGAGCAAAATTTGCGGGCTTAGCGAGGAGGCTATTGCAAAATTTGCTACGGCGCTTGCAAAGGAGCCGACCACTATCCTAATCGGTCGCGGTTTGCAGCGCGCAGATCACGGCGAGCAGCCTTTCTGGGCGCTAGTGGCGCTTAATGCGATGCTGGGGTATATCGGCAAGGAGGGTCTCGGCTTTGAATTTAGCCTGGGCTACGGCTCTGCGGGCGCTACGAATAAAGTGGCTCCGATTTTAAAGGGACTTAGCACGCGCATAGATGAAAAATACGAAAACACGGGCTCTGCGCCTTGGAAAAGCGCGAAAAATATCACCATCCCGTCCTCTCGCAGCATCGAGGCCCTGGAGCATCCGGGCAAGGAGATCGACTACGACGGCACTAAAATCAAGCTGCCGCATATGAGAGTCGCTTATATGGCGTGCGGATCGATGTTTACGCGCCATCAAGACGTGAATAATATTGTGAGGCAGTGGCGTAAGCTCGACACCGTTATCACCGCCGAGCCGTACTGGACGAGCACCGCAAAACTTAGCGACATCGTGCTTCCGGTGGCCGTCGAGGTCGAGCGCAACGACATCAATCAAACCGGCGCTACTGGCGAATATATAGTCGCTTACAGGCCTGCAATCGAGCCGATGGGCGAGAGCAAGAGCGACTTTTGGATCTGCGAGCAGATCTGCAAGCGTTGGGGATACGGCGAGGTCTTTAGCGAGGGCAAGGACGAGCTAGGCTGGATGAAAGAATTCTACGCCGATGCCGTAGAGCAAGCCAAAGGCCTAAATATAACGATGCCTAGCTTTGAGGAATTTTACGACAAAGGCTTCGTGCGCTTTGAAAAGGACGACGAGAGCAGCGCGCTATATACGCGCCTTGCGGCATTCCGCGAAAATCCCGCCAAAAATCGCCTCGGCACGCCGTCCGGCAAGATTGAGCTTTACTCGCCCGTAATCGCTAAGATGGGCTATGCCGACTGCCCGCCGATGCCTACGTGGATCGAGCCAAAAGAGTGGCTAGGCGATGCGAAAAAGACGGCGAAGTATCCGATTCATATCGTAAGCCCGCACTCTCGCTACCGCCTGCACAGCCAGCTAAACAACTCGATCATCAGAAATTTCGCCGAGGTTAGCGGCAGAGAGCCGGTGCTTATCAATCCAAAAGACGCCGAAGCTCGCGGGCTTGCGAACGGCGATATCGTGCGCGTTTTCAACGACCGCGGCGAAATTTTAGCGGGCGTGCTCGTTACCGACATCGTGCCTGAGCGCGTCGCAGCGATCTGCGAAGGCGCGTGGTACGATCCCGAGGTTTGGGGCGAGAAGAGCCTCTGCCAGCACGGCTGCGTAAATGTGCTTACGTTTGATAAAGGCACGTCAAGTCTCGCGCAAAGCAACTCGGCCCACACCGTGCTAGCGCAGATTGAGAAATTTAAGGGAGAGATTAAGCCGATTACGGCGTTTTCAAAACCTAAAATCCTACAATCTTTGTAGAATTTAACGCATCGTCTCGCGAGTGCTTTTGAGAGAGATTTGAAATTTTAAGTCTGCGGCAGACTACTTGTCTAGCCTTGACTTAAAATTTCTGCACAACATTCAAATCC
>CALHQN010000146.1 GCA_938036585.1 uncultured Campylobacter sp. | reverse complement strand
CGCTTAAACGTAGGAGAAAAAATGGAGCTAGAACACTCAATAAATGAGATAAAAACGATATCACTTTCTATGTTTAGAAAGAATTTTTTTGGCGTCTTTCACGGCTCGATTTCGGTTAAAATCAAGGAAAATCAATTCTTGATCAACAAAAAAGATGCGATCTTCGATAGTCTTGACAAGGATGATTTTATAACTCTGTTTTCGAAGAAGGATTACCGCTGGCAGGACGCTAGCATCGATAGTGACATCCACGTAAATATCTACAAAAATATCAAAGAGGCGAAATTTGTAACCTACGCGATGCCTCCGCATCTCATTGCATACACACTGGAGCATGATTTTATTTTGCCGCGCGATTATTTCGGAGCGACCAAATTTAAAAGGGTTGAAATTTACGATCCGAAAAATTACGACGATTGGCACGAGCGCGCGCCGTATGAAATTTGCAACTATATGATGAACGAAAATAGCGACGTAATGGTGATCCGCGGATACGGTGTTTTCGCTTACGCAAGGAGCGCGCAGCAGCTGGCAAAAAAGATATCGATACTGGAAAATAGCTCGAAGCTACTTTTGTTAAGCAAGAATTAATATATATCAAATTGATTACTAACGCGTTATAATTGTGTGAAAATGCCTATTTTTCAGCATTACATAAGGTTTTATCTGTATAATTACTAACATAAAAATTTCTTTAAGTTAGCTATTTTAAGGATTTCAATGATAGATTGGATGCAAAAGCATAAAAAGTCGCTTATACCAACGATCTGGGTAAGCACCATAGCCTTTGTAGGTGCAGGCTTCGTAGGCTGGGGGGCTTACGATATGAATGCCAATCGTGCAGGTTCGATCGCCAGAGTTGGGCAAATTTCCATAACAAATCAAGAATTAAACACAAAATACTCCGAACTATACAATCAGTTAAGCGCTATGAGCGACGGACAATTTACGCAGGAACAAGCCAAAAATATGCATCTGGATCAGATCGCCGTAGATCAACTAATCGGCGAGGCGTATTTTCTAAATTTTGCCAAAGATTTGGGCATCCAGGCTAGCGAAAAGGACGTCGCGGAGTTTGTGGTAAGCTCGCCGAATTTTCAAGAAAACGGCGCGTTTAGCAAGGAACTTTACAATAATGTCGTAAGGAATTCCGGACTAACCAAAAAGGAATTTGAGCGCAATTTACAAAAAACGCTAACTCTGCAAAAGCTCGGCAAGGCTTTAATGATCACGCCAAATTCCAAGATCATAGAGGCGTTTGCCGCATCGCAGCTGATGCAGGATAAAGTATCGGCCGAGATCATCTACGCAGACGCTAACGTTACCTTTAGCGACGACGAGCTGAAAAAATTCTGGGAAGGCGAGAAATCGCGCTTTATGACGGAGAAAAAATATAATCTAGGAGCCTATTTCGTAGCGCCTAGCAATGCGGACGTAAATGAAACCGAGCTAAGTAAATTTTACGAAGAGCACAGAGGCGAGTACAGAAGCCTGGATGATAAATTATTGGATTTCGCAGAAGCTAAGCCAGATGTTTTAAAAGACTACCGAATGGATCAGGCTAAAAAAATTGCTACCAAAGATTATCTGGATATCAAAAAAGGCAAGATCGATACCAACGAAACTATCGTAGCTACGGCGGAAAATTTCCCGATTGCCGATATAGAGATCGCAAAGCCAGGCGAAGTGGTAAAACCTTTTGAATATAAAGGCGGATTTTTAATAGCCAAGCTCAACGACATTGAGCAACCTAGACAGATGACTTTCGATGAGGCTAAGCCTTTGGCTTCCAAAGAATTTGAAGCGAAAAAACGCAAAGAGCTGCTTGAAAAAAGAGCACAAGACGCGCTTGTAAATTTCAAAGGGACTGACTTTGGCACGCTGTCTCTCAACAGCAAAAACGATACTAAGCTAAGCGATGACGAATTTTATAAATTTCTTATCGATATGTTTGGTAAGCCCGCCAAAGAAGGGATAGTGGTGTTTGATGACAAAGCCATAGCGTATAAAATTTCGCAGCAGAGCCTAGGCAGCAGCGAAGAGATAGATAAAGAAAAAGCGATCGTCGCTGATAGGATAACCGCTCTATTAAATTCCAATCTACAAGGCGATCTAACCAAAATGCTAGAAAAGCGCTATAAAACCGAAAGATATTTTAAAGGTAAAGACAGTGAGTGAGTATATTTTAGGTCTAGATATAGGCTCGACCAAGATCCGCGCCATAATCGCTAAAAACGACGGTATTTTTGCCGTATTGGGCGTCGGGCAGTCCGATACCTTGGGTATCAAAAAGGGCGTTATCACAAACATAGAGCAAGCCGCGGGTTCGATAAAACAAGCGGTAAAAGCAGCTGTAAAGGGCGCCGGCAGAAGCTACGATAAAGCTATCATATCGATCTCTGGCTCATACGCCAAAAGCGTTAAATCTCGCGGCGTTATAACTATGGAAAACGAGATCGGGCTGGATGAAATAAAGCGCGCTATGCAGGTCGCCGAAGCGCAGGCTAACGTGCCTAGCGATAGCGTAATTTTGCACGTGCTCCCGTATGATTTCAGAGTCGACGAGCAGGAGCATATCGAAGATCCGCTCGGTATGAGCGGAACTCGCCTAGAGGTATCTACCCATATCGTTATCGCCCCTGAAAGCTCGATTAAAAATTTGAAAAAATCAGTTGAGATGGCAGGTGTAAAGGTCGATAATATCGTCCTTTCGGGCTACGCATCATCCATCGCTACTCTCAGTAAAGACGAAAAGGAGCTCGGCGTCGCACTGATCGATATGGGTGGCGCTACATGCGATATAGTCATACACCTGGGAAATTCTTTGCGTTACAACGACGTGGTGATGTTTGGTTCAAATAACGTTACTAACGATCTATCGCGAGCGCTGCATACGCCGCTTCCGTATGCGGAAAATATAAAGATCACCTACAACGACTTGATAAATCAAGGAAATAGCGAGGTCGAGCTACCGGTTTTAGGCGATAGCGAGTCGGAAAACCACATCATAAGCCTTGAGATCATTTCGCAAGTAATACTAGCTCGCGTTAAAGAGACCTTCGATATGATAGCCGATAAGATCGAAAGAAGCGGCTATAAAGATCGCATAGGCGCAGGTATCGTCATCACCGGCGGCATGGCAAAGCTAGACGATGTGCGTGACTTAGCGGCGATAGTTTTTGATAACACATCCGTTAGGATAGCAAGAGCCAAGACCGTAAGCGGGCTACACGAGATCGCCGAAGATATCGGGAATTCTTGCGCATTGGGACTTTGCATGTATGGATTTGGTGAATTTACCCCTTACGAGATGGACTCTAACGGCAAGCTTCGCTATAAAGATGAGATAATAAATAAAAATCCAAAGAGAAATATAAACGACTATTACGAAAAAGAGGTTAGCAAGGCGATAGAAAAGGACGGCTCAAGAGCTGACGGCGGTGCGGCAGCCAAAAAAGACGATCTGAATATCCAACTTCCAAAAAAAGACGGAACAAATTTTTTCAATAAAATTTGGTCGTCTATGAAAAATTGGTTTTAAAATTTAAGCTAAGGAGATACTCGTGAAAGGATACAGTATGGAAGAAAGAAAGGGCATCTACGGTGCTAAGATGAAGGTGATCGGCGTCGGCGGCGGCGGATGCAATATGATCAATCATATGATTCGCGAGGGTTTTACTAAAACAGACGTCGAACTAATGGTGGCTAACACCGATGCGCAGGCTTTAGAAAAATCGATCGCAAATACTAGAATTTTACTCGGCGAAAGCACCACCAAAGGCCTTGGCTGCGGTATGGATCCAGCGCTTGCTAAGATGGCTGCAGAGGAGAACTACGACGATCTTAAGGATCGCTTAGACTACTCCGACATCGTTTTCGTAGGCTCCGGTCTAGGCGGCGGTACCGGTACGGGCGCTGCACCTATCGTCGCTAAAGCTGCGAAAGAGAAAAAGGCGCTAACTATCGGTGTCGTTACTACCCCTTTCGGTTTTGAGGGTAAAAAGCGCATGCGACTAGCCCAAGAAGGTCTTGAAGAGCTTAAAAAAGAGTGCGATTCCATAATCGTTATCCCAAATCAAAATTTATTAAAAATCATCGATAAAAAAACCGGTCTAAAAGATGCCTTTAAGATCGTAGATAATGTCCTATTCCAAGCCGTAAACGGCATGATCTCCGTGATCTTAGAGTCCGGCGATAGCGATATCAACGTCGATTATGCCGATGTTAAAAAGGTAATGACGCACCGTGGTTTGGCATTGATGGGTATCGGCGTTAGCGAGGGCGACGGCGCGGCGGAAGAAGCGCTAAAAAGCGCGATCCAATCTCCGCTTTTGGATAATACTTCTATCCATGGCGCTATGGGCGTGTTAGTGCATTTTAAGATGTCGCCTGATTGCTCCTTGCTTGAGATCGAATCTGCGATGAATATCATCGAAGATACCGTAGATAAGGACGCCGACGTTACCTGGGGCACCACCACCGATCCTAAGATGGAAAACAACCGCGTCGAAGTTACTCTCATCGCCACCGGCTTTGAAAGGAGCATCGAGGAAAAAAAGCAGGTCGCCAGCGATAACGTAGCGGATCGCAGAAAGGCGCTTTTAGAGAGCATGGGTCGAAATTCTATCTTTTCTAGACAAAAGGTAAGTAGCGGCGATTTTAACGGAGACGAAACCTACGACGAGCTCGATGAGCCCGCATTCTTACGCAACCAGATGGACTAAATGCGCAGACGAGATAGGCAGCTAAGCGAAGATGAGGCGTTAAAAATCATCGACGAGAGCGAATACGCTACGCTTAGCTGCATAGACGATAGCGGCGAAATTTTTAGCGTGCCTATCTCGCCGGTGCGCGATGCAGACATTATTTATATCCACGGCGCGCCTGCCGGCACAAAGGCGAAACTCTTTCAAAGCGGACGCGCGGTAACGGCGGTTTTTGTTAGCTATAACCGCGTTCCTACCCCAAGTGACGAAGAATACCGATCGATCGCAAACGACGCTGCCGCTTTAGGCTCTAGAGTTTATACGACGGAGTACCGTAGCGCAATCGCCGTTTGTGAAGCAAGCGAAGTAGAAGATGACGAGCGTAAAATTTATGCTCTGCGGATACTATGCGAAAAATACACCCCAAACTACATGTCGCGCGTGGAATTTGCCTCCAGAGCATCATTAAAGCGCATGAAAATTTACGAACTCAAAATAAAATCCGTAACCGCAAAGGCTAAAATTTTATAATGCGTCCAAATTCGCGCTTCCTGCGCTATGCCTTACTTTGCAGGAATCTCTTCTTTTATATGTTTTGTCCTTTTTGTCGACCGCCCTACTTTACCTGCGATCGACATTCGCTTGGGTTTAGTGCGGTACCTCTTTTCAACGCCGCTATTTGATTTCAGTTATGATGGGCTTTAAAGGAGCGAGATTGAAATTTTTTGTAACCGCCGTGAATACGGAGATAGGAAAGACATTCGTTACGGCTTCGCTTCTACGGGCGTTTTTACAAAGCGGTCACACAGCAATCGCATTAAAGCCCGTGCAGACGGGATGCGAGATACGTGACGGCAGGCTTGTCGCGCCGGATGTAAGCGAGTATGCTAAAGTAAGCGCAGATAGCGACATTGCGCCGATTTATGCGTTTAAATTTCCCGCTTCGCCGCACTACAGCGCGAGTCTAGAGCGCCGCGAGATCAAGACGGATGAAATTTTAAAATTTATCGACGCTCATTCGGTGCAGTACGAAATCACGCTGATCGAAGGCGCGGGCGGTATTTTCGTGCCGCTAAACTCGCACGAGAGCTTTTTAGACGTGATGAGAGCGGTAGATGCGCCGATCGTTCTGGTCTGTAAAAACGAGTTGGGCGCGATAAACAGCGCACTTTGCAGCGTCTATGTCCTGTGCTCGCACGGGCTTAAAATCGCGGCGCTGGTTCTGAATTTTACCGACGAAAAGGACGAAATTTGCGTATCGAACGCGGCGTATCTGAAAAGCAAGCTCAAAGGCATACCCGTAATATCGCTACGCAAATTTCAAAAAGACGACTTTGCGACGGCAGCGCGCTCTTTTGAAAATTTTATCGCCTCGCTAAATTTTAACGATCCGTCGCAGATGGACGCGAGCGCGGCAAATTTAAACGAAACCGCCACGATAGCCTTGGATGCGGCGCAAAGCGGGCAAAGGAGCGCAAATTTAGATGAAAATTCTAAAAATAGCGATGCTCGCTGCGCTTTGGACACAGCGCAGGTCTGCGAACAAGACAGCAAAATCAAAAGCAGCCGCGTCGCGCCGCCGCTCATGAGCACTTCAAACACGGGCCCTATTGATCTAAACTTCGATGCGAAGCATCTTTGGCACCCCTACACGTCCGCGACGCATCCGCTTAAGGCGCACGGCGTGCTCCGCGCCGAAGGCAATAAAATTTACACGACGCAAGGCGCGCTGATCGACGGGATGAGCTCTTGGTGGTGCGCCGTTCAAGGATACGGCAGCGAGGCGTTAAATGCCGCAGCGACCGCGCAGATGAAGGAATTTTCTCATGTGATGTTCGGCGGGCTTACCCACGCACCCGCGATAAATTTAGGCAAAAAACTACTCTCGATGTTGTCGCAGTTTGATCGCATCTTTTACGCGGACAGCGGCTCGGTAGCGGTCGAGGTGGCATTGAAAGCGGCGATCTGCTATCAGCAAAACGTCTCGCCTAAAAAGAGTAAAATTTTAACCGTCAGAGGCGGGTACCACGGCGATACGTTCGGCGCGATGAGCGTTTGCGATCCGGTCACCGGCATGCATTCGCTATTTAGCGGTATCTTGGCGCGTCAAATTTTTGCACCGCGCCCGAGCTGTCGCTTCGACGCGCCGTTTGACCCATCTAGCACGGATGAAATTTCTAAAATTTTTAAAGAAAACAAAGATGAGATCGCGGCCATCATCATCGAGCCCGTCGTCCAGGGAGCCGGCGGGATGTGGTTTTACCATCCGAAATTTTTAGACCGTCTCCGCGAGCTATGCAACGAAGCGGACGCGGTGCTCATCTTTGACGAGATCGCCACCGGCTTTTGGCGCACGGGCAGGGTATTTGCATACGAATACTGCGGCGCGGCGCCCGACATAATCTGCATAGGCAAGGCGCTAAGCGGCGGGTTTATGAGCTTTGCGGCTGTTTTGACGAACGAAAAGATCGCGCACGGCGTGAGCAAAAACGGCGGCGTTTTGATGCACGGACCGACCTTCATGGCAAACCCTCTAGCTTGTGCCGTTTCGCTTAAAAATTTAGAAATTTTGTGCGCGCAGGACACGGCGCAGAAGGTCGCGCAAATCCACTCCGACCTGCAAGAGGGTCTTAAGGGGTGCAGGAGCTTAGACAGCGTGGCGGACGTTCGCACCTTGGGCGCTATCGGCGTCGTAGAGATGAAGGAGGCGGTGGACGTAGAGGCGCTGCAGGAGTTTTTCGTAAAAAGGGGCGTCTGGATCAGACCGTTTGGCAAAAACATCTATCTCATGCCGCCGTTCATCACGCCCAGAAGCGATACGCAAGCGCTTTGCGAAGCGATCCGCGATGCGGTAAAATTAAAAATTTATAAAGGATAAGATTGCAAATTTTAATCGTATTTATCATATTTCTACTTTTGCTAGGCTTCTTGGAATTTCGCAAAAAGACCGCCCTTGAGGGCTTTTTGGTCGCGGACAGAAAGGCGAGCGCTTTTGAGATCGCGTTTTCGATAGTCGCTACATGCGTGGGCGGCGCGGCTACGATCGGCGTGGTATCGAATATGCAAAAGTATGGATTTGCCGCGGTTTGGTGGCTTTTAAGCGGCGCGATCGGACTGATGATTTTAGCGATTTTTATTGCGAAAATTCTACGCGCGAGCAAGGCGCTGACATTCGCGCAGATTGCAGAAATTTTTATCGACAAAAGAGCCAGGCTCGTTAGCGCAGTCATCATTTGCGTGGCATGGTGCGCTATCTTAGCAGCACAGTTTAGCGCTAGCGCACGCATACTCTCGACATTTGATCTAAATTTCAACTCCTCGCTGTTCATCGGAGGCGCGGTCATCATCGTTTATACGATTTTGGGCGGACAAAGAGCGGTCATTAGAAGCGATGTATATCAATACGCTATCGTAATCGCGGCGTTTTTGGCAGTTTTGCTCTGGCTAAATTTTAATTCGCCGCAGGTATTTGAAAATGTAAATTTTACGCTCAAAAATGACGCCTTCGGATACGACAAGATCGGATATTATCTGCTGGTTATCGGTACTAGCTACGTGATCGATCCGATGCTGTTTTCTAGAATTTTAAGCGCAAAGGACGAGCGCGCGGCGATCCTGGGTTCTATCTTCGGTGCTTTTGGAATCGCAATCAGCAGCATAATGATCGCTTTTATAGGTTTTGGCGCGATGAGCCTTGCAGCCGACGGTACGAGCGGCGAAAATCTGCTTAACGTAAGCCTTTTTAATGCGCTGCCTGCGTCGTTGGGCTCGGTTTTGATGCTGGGGCTATTGGCGGCGATCATATCCTCTGCGGACACCTGCTTGATCACGGCTTCCAGCATCTTCGCACACGATATTTTGCAAAGCGAGGATCTAAAAATTTACCGCATCGCTACGCTAGGTTTCGGTGCGATCGCGCTACTTTTAGCAAGCTTCGGCGGCGAAATTTTAAACTATCTCTTCGCGGCGAGCAACATCTTCGTAAGCGGCGTGGCGACGGCGCTATTTTTTGCCATCATCTTTCGCGGCAAGATCGACAAGGATCTCGTTTTGTGCGCCATGTGCTTAGGCGGCGCTTTAGGGCTAGCCGCCGCGATTAGCGGCATAAATGCCTTTGCCGTAGCGGGGATCATTACGGCGTGCATTTTATGCCTGGCGGCTAGGTTTAAATTTAATGCAGCCTCTTCAAAGCCCGATCCAAACTGCGTCTGCATACCCCAAGCAAGCGAGTACGAAGAGAGAAATAAGCGCAGCTAGCCGCTTTCGGTAAATTTCACGCGGGCGGATACGGCGCGTTTAATAAGATTATTATCGCATAAGAGTGAAGTTACTAAATTTATCCCGTTTTGCATTGCAAGATCGATGGTCTCTTTATGCGCCGCAAACGGGATCATCTGCGTAGCATCTAAATTTAAAAAGGGGCGAGAAATCTCCCGCCCCTGAAATTTTAAGTATAGGATTTGATTTTATAGATGTGCGAGCTAGGGCTTACACATCTCTTACTTAAAACATAATCTCAAACCCTGCATTGATAGCACCGCCTCTTGTTTTGCCTACGTAGCCCTTGCCTCCTAGGCTAAAGATAAGGTTTTTGCTATCGTATTTATAGCCTGCTTCAAATACTCCGGTTGAGCCTTTTAGGCTAGGCTTAGGAGCGTCAAGTCCCATAGTAGATGCTTTAGCATCTCCGCTAAACTCATACTCATAAGCGCCTCCAAAGTATAGGTTATGCTCATCTTTTAGATTTATAGTATCTCTAAGACCTGCTCTTAGCCTATTAGATGTAACGCTATCAAAGTGATATCTCTCGCCCGAGCTTATAGTAGCATCTGCATCATCTGTGTAAGCATATAGCCATTTAGCATAGATATCCAGCTTGTTTCTTTCGCTTAGATCAAAGATCTGACCTACTCCTATATGAGTAGCCATATAGGTTGAGCTGATATCAAACTTCTGTTCATGTGCCAAACCTCCGCCTACGGCAGCATAGGTCCAATCATTACTATTGTAGTCGCTGCTTATCTTACCTACATGAAAGCTTGCATCTATATAGGCGTCGCTGCTAAATACCTGCTTTAGCATCAAGCCTCCGCCTATATATTCGCTTATACCGTCTGCATGTAGACCGCTATCTAAGTAGCTATCGTAGTTTGCTCTTCCATATTCTACGAATACTCCACTTAGTATCTCTCCTGCGGAATTCGGAGTTAAGCTAGCAAGACCGGCTGCTACTCCATAGCCTTTGGAATTTACGTGCGAGCCTGTTTCATGTCTTAGAGAGTAAGCTTCGCTTATAGCAAAAGGAAATAGCTCTAGGTGTCCATCCGGTATTAGCTTATCTAGATAGTTGGTAATTAACTCGCTTCCGCTCTTTAGGCTAGCTAGGCTTGCAGCTCTGGTTTCTGCGAAGGATTTGGTATCGTCCTTAACTCTTCTTTTACCGCTAAATCTAAGATCTAACGCTCTTGCGTTTGCATCTACCATACCGTAGGTCTCATACTCTATGGTAGCACCTTGTTGGACTCTTGTTTGTAGATGCGAAGGATCAGGAAGTAGTAATCGTCCGCTTCCTTGCTTATCGATTAGATGGATCGTGCTGGTATCTCCTACGTCTGTATTGCCGCTAATGTAAGCGGTGATCTTACCTCTCATATTGCTTAGATCGGTATTGGCCGTAGGATCTGTTAGCGTAATCATAGAATCGCCGTCTTTAATGGTAGGAGGCATAAAGATATTGATATCGTCAAACCCTCCGATATTCTTAGCGGTTATAGAGTTAGGAGCAGCCGGATTGGTAGGGTTTTTACCTACGTTTAGAGTGCTTCCCGCTCCGCCGGTAATATCTCCGATATTATTGCCGCCGGTTAAATTTACGGTAGAGCCATTGCCTCCGTTGATATTTAATCCGTTGAAATTCGTAGGATTATTTGGATCTTCATTAACTACGTTTATTACAGGATTTGGGATAGGATTATATCTATTGATCTCATCGTTTCCAAACTCGCCGCCTGTGATATTTCTAGAGGTAAGCTTGCTTCCTTGAATCAAGATAGATTGATCGTCGCTACTCTTAATCAAGCCTTTTAGCATTATGTCGTAGGTGGTAGAGCTTTTAAGAGTAAACTCATTGGTCGTTTGCTTAGCCTTCTCTGTAAAGCTCGTAAAGGTATTACCAGTATTGCGGATAAGGTGATACTCCTTACCATCCTCTATATTTAAAGAGCCGTAGCTATCGTTACTTGGATCG
>CALHQN010000145.1 GCA_938036585.1 uncultured Campylobacter sp. | reverse complement strand
ATATCTTTTGAGGCAAAACATCGGAGTAGTCCTTCAAGAAAACTATCTATTTAGCGGCAGTATCAAAGAAAACATCGCCTTTGCCGCAAGCGGAGCGAGTATGGAGGAGATCATCAGAGTTAGCAAGATCGCGGGCGCTCATGATTTTATCGCCGAGCTTGCGGGAGGTTACGATACCTTCGTAGGCGAGCGCGGCTCGAGCCTTAGCGGCGGACAAAAACAGCGCATCGCAATCGCTAGAGCGCTCATAAATAATCCTAAAATTTTAATCTTTGACGAGGCGACCTCTGCACTTGATTACGAAAGCGAAAGTATCATCAATAAAAATTTAAGCGAGATCAAAAAGGGAAAAACCTTCATTATTATAGCCCATAGGCTAAATTCCGTCAAGAATTGCGACGAAATTTTAGTGCTAGATAAAGGCGAGATCGTAGAGCGCGGAAAGCACGAGGAGCTAATGGCTCTGGGCGGCTACTACAAGAGCTTATATGATAAGCAACTAGGATAGGTCGAAGGGCAGGGCGGGATAAACAATGCTAAAAATTTTCAAAAGAATAGAGGATGATTCAAACGAGTTCAAGCCTCTTTTAATCGAGATAGAGGATGCTCCGCAAAACCCGCTAGGAAGATCAATTTTATGGATCGCTTGCGGCGCACTAATATTTGCCGTGCTATGGATGGTATTTGCTAAAGTTGATATCGTAGTAAGCGCTAGCGGCAAGGTCGTGCCCGACGGTGAGATTAAAATTTTAAAATCTCTCGAAAGCGGCGTCGTCTCTAAAATTTTAGTAAAAGAGGGCGATAGAGTAAAAAAGGGCGATCATCTTATCTTAATCGATCCCAGCGTCTCTACGGTAAATTTATCCACCAAGCAAGAGAGTTTGGCGCTACTTGAATACTCTATAAAAAGGCTTGACGCTCTAAGCTCGGGTAGGAGTCTGGATGCTAACATCAGCGCGGACGAGCTGAGCTTATACAATACGCAAAAATCAAACTACGAAGAGAGCATAAATGTCTATAATCTAAAAATGCAAGCGCTACAAATGGGAATAAACTCTACTAATTTAGAGGTTGAGAGGCTAAGCGGAATTTTAAAGATAGATGAAGCGCGGCTAAATAATCTAAATAAAGTAAAAGATATAATAGCGCGCAAGGATCTATATGAGCTTAAATCCAAGGTAATCGAGCTAAACTCCAATCTTAAAATTTCAAAGCAGAAGCTTGCCGAGCAAAGGGCAAATTTAGACGAGCTAGCCAAGGAGCTTGAAGCCTTTAAAAGCCAAAGCATATCAAAGTGGCTCGATGAGATGCTAGCCAAGCAGAAAGAAGCAAGCTCGCTAAAAGCGGAGATCAACGCGATTTTATTTCAAACCAGACAGCAGATCATCTCCTCTCCCGTTGACGGCTTTGTAGGAAAGCTACTCGTAAATACGCAAGGAACCGCCATCACAAATCAAGAAAATTTAATCTCGGTAGTGCCTAGCGATAAGCCTTTAATCATCAAAGCAAACGTGCTTAATAAAGACATAGGCTATTTAGAAAACAATCAAAGCGTAGCGATTAAGGTTCAGACCTTCGACTTTCAAAAATACGGTAAGCTTGAAGGCAAGCTCATTCACATAGCAAACGATGCGATAAATGACGAGAAGCTGGGAGAAATTTACGAAGTAAAGATTAGACCGGATTCTACATTTTTAATCGTAGATGGGATCAAAAAGGAGATCGAGCCCGGTATGAGCGTAACGGCTGAAGTGAAAGTAGGTAAAAGGCGCGTAATAGAGCTATTTATCTACCCCGTCATCAAATACCTGGACGAAGGACTTAGCGTAAGGTAGGATAGGAAGAGAGAGGTAGGCGGCTATTTACCATAGTGGATAAGCCTCCGCTCAAATACACTGCTTGTTTTGAGTGCTACCTATCCTGTCTGTCCTAGAGGGCAGGGGCAACTACACCCCGATACCCTTAAGTTCCGTTTGAGTAGAGCTTATCCCATCTGTCCTAGCACGACCTCACTTTAAATTTAACGTAAGCAGGGATGTAAGGACGTCGACTTGATAAATTTTTAATGTAGTGCCGAAGCAGAGTGGATAGCTGTTCCCCCTATCTTGAGCTGCTGTCTGTTCTAGCAAGCGAGCCTTTAGCCAAATGTGGTTCGACAGAGCTGTCCTTGCCCGAGCGATTAGCTATCTTGCCTGGTTTGGCGCGCCGCTGAACAGCTACTTTTCATCTGAGTGGTTGTTCATCCTGGCGGATGGCGACAATCCAAGCTAACAAAAACGATATCTTTGCGATAGGCGGGATTATCACCGCCGGTAGTCTCTAGGAGCAACCGGCGGCATTTTACGAGTAGTCGTTAGCAGAGCAATCTGCAGCATTGAGAGCGCGCAGCCCTGGGTTAGAGTAGACGGGGGCGGGGGCGATAATTCCCCCAGCCGCTCGCAAACATCTGCATGATATCCGGATTATTTTTCATATCATCCATCGAGATATTGCTCATACCGTTATTTGTGGCGTAAGCGTTGAGATCTTCGATGATCTTATTTATCTTGCTAGCAGTGATATACTCTCCGCTAGCAAGCGCGATCTGCTCTATGGCGCCGCTGCCGAATTGATCATTTATACGGACGGTATCGTTTTCGCCGTATTTTAATACCAGATCATTGGCAACCCTTTGGAAGGTGATGTTTTCTTTACCGATTCCCTCTTTAAATTTAATTGTATCGTTACCCACAAAGTCATAGATA
>CALHQN010000144.1 GCA_938036585.1 uncultured Campylobacter sp. | reverse complement strand
AAGATCGTATTTGACGAAACCTTAAATATGGTAAAGCAAAGCCCGCAACTTAGCAAATTTCTAAAAAAGAGAAAGAGCGATTTATATTTTTCTCTTAATATGTCCAAGATGATGCCGCTAGGCAAGAATAGCAACACCCTGGACGGGCTAAATTCCCATTTGGTAGTTATCGACGAGCTTCACGGCGTAAAAGACAGAAATCTTTACGAGGTTATGAAGCAAAGCCAATCCGCGCGCCGTGAACCATTGGTAATTATGATCACGACTGCCGGCACGGTCAGAGAGTGTATATTCGACGATATTTACGAATATGCTTGTAATATCGCAGACGGCATTTTCAAAGACGATAGCTTTTTACCTATCATCTATGAGCTTGATAGCAAAGACGAATGGAAAGACGAGAAAAAATGGATCAAAGCAAATCCAGGGCTAGGAAGTATTAAAAAATACGCCGATTTATCAGATAAGGCCAAAAGAGCAGAAAACAGCCCGAAAGATTTAATCGGCATCCTTACTAAAGATTTTAACATTAGAGAGAGCTCGCGCAACGCATGGCTAAGCTTTGACGTTATCAACAATCCAAAAACCTACGACGAGTCTAAATTTAAGAACGTATACGCCATAGGCGGAGCAGACCTATCAATAACGACTGATTTAACCTGCGCTACGCTAGTAACGATAAGCGACGGCGAAAGGCTAGTTAAGCAGATGTATTGGATACCTAGAGACAACCTGGAGACTAGAATAAAAGAAGACAAGATACCTTACGATATTTGGCACGCAAACGGGCTTTTAAGGCTTTGCGACGGGAACACCATAGACTACTCGGACGTTACGGCGTGGTATTTAGAGCAAGTCAAACAAAACGGGATTACGGTGCTATGGATTTACTATGATAGCTATTCGGCTAGGTATTGGGTGGATGAAATGCAAACAGAGGGCTTTAAGATGATTAGATGCATTCAGGGGGCTAAAACCCTATCACTACCCTTGCAAATCCTAGGAGCTGATTTGCAAGCTAAGAGAGTAAATTACAACAATAGCCCGATCCTAAAATGGTGCTTGAGTAATACTGGAGTCGTAGAGGATAGGAACGCAAACATAATCCCAGTAAAGAGCAACAATCCGCGCCAAAGAATAGACGGCACGGCATCACTACTAAACGCTTACGTCGGGTTGTGCGAACATTTAACAGAATTTGAAAGGCTTTGCGATGATAAAAGATAAAAAGATCAGTATATTAGGTTACATCTCGACCAGAAATGAATACGGCGAGGTTGAAAAACAGCAGCAATACTTGCTAAAGGATATTTGGGCTTACATAAGGCAACTATCGGCAAAAGAGGCTTACGAGCGAGCGCAAATTCAATCTGAAGCCGAGATTTTATTCGTGGTAAATTACAATGAGGTTTTAAAAGATCAGAGCCTGATCGACTACGAGATCAAATTTAGAGACAACACCTACCAAATAACCGGCATAGACTATTATGAATTTGGCAAGCGAGATATTAAAATTTATGCTAAGCCAAAAGGCAATAATCACAATTAGGTAAGAAATTGGGTAAGAAATATTC
>CALHQN010000143.1 GCA_938036585.1 uncultured Campylobacter sp. | reverse complement strand
TTTCGAAAATTTATAATTTATTAAAATTCCCCCTTTTCTACCCTTTTTTGGTGTTAGTATTATCAGTATGAAATCATTTTGATTTTAGGATAAAAATTTAAAGGAGGGCACATGAGAAATCTACAAAAAGCCTTAGCTGGTTTGCTCATGGGTGTTAGCATCTTCGCTTCACAAGCCTGTTGTGAAGAGCATAATATGCAGATGTCCGATAAAGCACGTGATGTTATCGCAAATCCTAAAGGCACACTGCAAAGTAGAGGTGTTATCTCCTTGCAAGACTACGTTGTAGAAGAGCAAGAGATGTATAACTGGTTGTTTAAAAACCACCCTATTTTTACAAAGTATGGTGGTAAAACCGTTGGTAAAATGGTCGTTCACGACCGTGGCTTAGAGTGGCTTGCTGAAGGCCATGGCTTTGATATGTCAAAGCTTAGTAAAAGAGATGGCGGTAAGGGCTATAGCTCTATGATGTATAGAATTCCAGCCACTTCATCGCTTCAGTTTCCTAACAAATTTGTAGGACCAGAAAAGTGCGGTGAGTGTCACCCAGCTCAGTATGAAGTGTGGAGCAGATCTCGCCACGCAACTACTATGCGTTTCCCTGGCGAGCACCCAGAGGTTAATAACAACCTAACTGAGCCAGTATTTGACAAAGATACCGCTTCTATCCTTCCAAAAGGTATTACTCCAGATGTTATCTACGCAACCGTTGGTCACTTAAGAACCAAAATGGGCTATGTTGATGCATGGCTACTTCGTGGTACTTACTACGTTGAGGGCGGTTTGCTAAGAGATGGTACAGGTCAGATCGTAGCTGGTGGTAACCAATGGCAAAGAACATGGGCGTTAAATTTAGACGACGAGACGGTTAAAAAGATCAAAAAGATCGCTCCGGAATTCCCGGGCACGCTTGAGGAATATGGCGATAACGGCGGCTACGTAAGAGGCCTTGCGTCGTATGCCGCGAAATACAAAAAATCGATGTTTTTCCAAGCAAACGGCTCGTACTGCGAGGTCTGCCATCCGTTTAAATTCGACTTCAAAACAAAGAAGGAATTTTACGCTGCTTTGGGTAACGCAAAAGAGCTTCAAAAGCACACTATCTCCAAGGGTGTAAGCTGCGAGGAGTGCCACGGAGCGGGCGGTCACCTTGACGGCGCTACGAATTTTAGAACCTCAAACTGCGAACGCTGCCACCAAAGATTTAACTATAGCCCTGATTTAGCACGCGCTAATCCGCTAAACAACGGCAAGCCCGATCTATCTCTAAGCTCTAAATTTAAATCTATGGGACCAGGCTGCGGCTCCGAGGGCTCTCAATCTTACTTCACCGCTCACTACGATAAGGGTATGCGCTGCGTAACCTGCCACGATCCGCACGATAACACCGGAGCTGTCGTAGGCGATAAGAACGTAAAAGGCGTAAATTACAACTCCGAGCAGGGATATTTAAGCGCATTCTATTCAAGGCCAAAGATTACGAAAGAGTGCAAAGACTGCCACCAAGAGCAAGCCTACATCGCCGCAAGAGCCGATACGCATAAAGACAACACTTGCGCATCTTGCCACATGCCGTTTATGATGAGCTGCGAGAACTTCTACGCTATTCAGTTCCAAGACAACGCGGGATTTGATACTCAAAGAAGATCGCACATCTGGAAGATCGATATTGATCCTGCCAGAAAATCTCTAGTCGCAGGCGAGGCCGCTAAAGGTCCGAGAGATGCGAAAGATTGGCACTTCCAAAGAAATAAAGATGGACGAAATTTCGTCGATCTTATGTGGTCGTGCGCGAGAACCTCGTGGGCGGATAAAGATATGCAAGATACCAAAGGTTGCCACAGCCCTGTAGTTTCCGAGCTAAAAGAGACCCTTCACTTCAAGAACCAAAAGCAGGTTTACGATGAGGTTATGGGCTGGCAAACTCCGGTTAAGAGCGACTTCTCGCAGGTTAAGATCGGTATTCAGGGAATTTACTCGATCCTTGAGACCAAAAAGCTTGACTCCAGCGATAAAACTCGCGTTTACGAGCTGATCGAAAAAGCCCAAGACACCGTCGATCTTATCGAAAAAGACGGCTCATGGGGTATGCACGGCTTTAAATATACTAAACAAAGGCTAGAGGCTGCTAAAGAGTATATTAAAGAGGCTCAAAGAATTTTAAACGCAAACCTATAGCGATAAAGGGGGCGGGCGTCCGCTCCCTTTTAAATTTTAAATTGATGAAGGTAAAATATGCAAAAAACACTCTTTTTAGTACCGCTTTTAGCCGCTAACCTATCTTTCGGCGCGGATCTCACGCAGAATGATCAGCGCGAGGCTTACGCTATCGGCGCATCTACCGCGAAATACTTGATGAATCAAATTAGCGGACAGGAAAAACTAGGGATAAAAACCGATAAAGATATAGTTATAGAGGGCTTTTTGGATGTTTTTAAAGACGGATCCAAAATAAAAAATGACGAGATAGAAAAGCTTTTAAACGACAGAGCCGCCAAACTTAATAAAGCGGTCGATGCGATCGCTAAAGCGGAAGTGGAGAAAAATTTAAAAGCGGGTAAAGAATTTATGGCGAAAAACGCCAAAAATCCAAACGTCAAAACTACCAAATCGGGCGTTCAGTATGAAATTTTAAAATCCGCCAAGGGCGATAAACCGAAGCCCGAGAGCATCATCGTGCTAAATTACAAAGCCTATCTACTCGACGGCACCGTGTTTGACGAAACCTATTCGGCGAAGATGCCCGCGCACCTGTCTATGATAAATTTAATCGACGGTCTGCAAGAGGGGCTGCTTATGATGGATACCGGCTCGAAATATAAATTCGTAATCCCTAGCGATCTTGCTTACGGCAACGAGGGGATGGAGAAGATCCCGGGCGGCTCGATGGTCGTTTTCGAAGCGGAGCTGCTAAAGGTTCTAAAGCCCGGCGAGCTCGCCGAAGCGGCGAAAAAACTTAGCGAGAGCGAGGCTAAAAGCTTTCACGACGCGAACA
>CALHQN010000142.1 GCA_938036585.1 uncultured Campylobacter sp. | reverse complement strand
TATCGGCCCGCATTTTTATAACTGCGGGAGTTAAATTTTAAAATTTAAAGACGAAATTTCGTTTTTTAAATTTAATGCCGAAACGGCCTTAAATTTTACCTCTGCGCCTTTACGTTGCGCTCGTGCTCGGCTTGCGTGCGCGCAAAATCGTGAAGCCCCGTCTTTTTATTTCGCATAAAATACAGATACTCGCTCTTTGCGGGCGCGAAAACGGCGCGTATCGCATCGCGAGAGACCACGCACACGGGCTCTTTCGGAAGTCCGTCGTTGAGGTAGGTGTTGTAGTGGCTGGTGTCGGTGCGGATGCGCTGCGGAGTGATCTTGACGTGCGAAAACTCGCCGTAATTCAGCGTGCCGTCCATCTGAAGGCGCATATTTTTGGCTAAGCGGTTGTCGATGACGGAGGCTACGAGCGGCATCTCATCTGCGTTTGCGGCCTCTTTTTGAATGACCGAGGCCTTGATCAGCACCTGCTTCCACGCCGTGGCGTTATAGTCGCCGCTAAGCTCGCGCGACAATCCTTCGTGGAATTTTTGCGCGCTTGAGATGAGGTGGTCGATGATATTTTTTTCGCTTTCGTTTTTGCTAATTTTGTAGGTTTCAGGCACCAGAAAGCCCTCGTAAAACGGCGCCGTGGCGTTGTATTCGCGCTCAAGCTCGCTAAAGCTTAGCCCGCGATCTTTCGCCAGCTGTTTTAAAAACACGATCGTAGTCTCGCCCGGGATCAGCTTAATCTCGTTCATCACGGGCTTTGCGACGCTTAGCTCATATAAAAACTGATATTTGGGCAAATTTTCGCCGCTAAGCTCCAGCTCGCCAGTTTTTGCGCCGCCGTAAAAAGAAAGTAGTCTCGCGTCAAATTTGCTAAATTTAGGATAGCTCTTAGAGAGTTGCGATAAAATTTTCGTTGAGCTGCCCTGGCCTATCTGCACGGTTTTCGCGTTGCCGACGCGCTCGTGTAGATCAAAGCCCACGGCCAAAAGAACGATAGCCGCAAGCTCGATACAAATGCACACCGCTTTGATGAGCTTTATAAAGAATTTCATGCGTTCCTTTCAAAATTTAGCTGAAATTATAGGCAAATAAGCCAAAATTTTGAATAAATTTCATATTATAAGCGCAGTTTTTCGGCACGCCCGATTTGGTTTTGGGCGTAGCTTTTTGATGAGGCGATGATGTTTAAAACTTTGGCTAGATTTTTTTTGTGCATAACCATACTTTTTATAATCTGCGCGGTAGGCCTAAAGCACGGTATTGCGATTTCGCAGCTGGACGTGGGCTTTGCAAAGCTTGAGGGGTTTTATCTCAAGCTAAATAAAAGTCTCGTGCTGCGCATCAAAAATCTTGAAATTACGCAAAATAATACACAAAATTTAGAACAAAATTCCACCGATCTGCGCACGCAAAGCGAGAAAATTTTAGAATTTAGCAAAAAAATCTCGCTCATTAACTCCTTTTTTGAAGAGATCGACGTGCAAAATTTGAAGATCAAAGGCGAAAGCCTAAAGCTAAAATACAAAAACGACGTTTTTTACGCAGATACCCGATTTTTTAGGCTAAGCTCAAAGATCACGCCGGGCGCAAACGGACTGAGCTTTGATCCGATCGAGCTTGAGCTAAATGATTTTAATCTCACTCTGCACGGCACGGCACGGGCAAATTTCAAAGCCGATACGTATGATTTTAACGGCACCTTCGCTTCGCACGAGATCGCGGGCGAGCTTGACGTGCACAACATAGGCTCGGAGCTAAATATCGAGATAAACCGCGCCTCGGCCTTGAGTCTGAAAAATTTTATGAATGAGCTGGGCGCACTTACGGGGCTAAATCCTCTTGCGAACGAGTGGATCTACGGCAAGGCGGTCGCGCAAAACTACTATATCGAAAATCTGCACGCCAAAATCGATCTGAAAGATCCGCGCCCGATCGCCGAAAACGTTAGCGCTACAGCCTACGCGCAGGATCTTACGATAAAATTTCAACCGCAAATCGAAGCCGTAACGGTAAAAGACGCCAACATCACGCTTAAAAACGATTTTCTAAATTTCACGCTGAATGAGCCTAAATTTAAAGGCAAAAGCCTGGAGGGAAGCGGCGTGCGTATCGGCGGGCTTTTTGAAGAGAGGCCGATCGTATATCTGGATCTGCGAACTAAAGAGAGTTTGGGCAAAGACCTTGTAGATATTTTGCAAAGCTACGGCATAGACGAACCCGTATATCCGCTAGGCGGCGGGATCGATGCGCGCGTGCTGATAGATGTGGACGTAGAAAAGGAAAGCGCTAAGGTCGATGCGAACGTGACGCTAAAAGACGCCGATCTGATGATCTCAAAGGCAAAATTTCACTCCAAAGCTGCGCGGGTGCATATCACAGAAAAAAAGATCGACATCAAAGACGCGAATCTGCAAAATGAAATTTTTAACGCCACTGCAAGCGGCAGTATCGATATCGCCACGCGCAAAGCTAAATTTAACGGCGTTATTCATAGCTTCAATCTCTCCCCGAACGGCAAAGAAATTTTAAAATTTGGCGACGCGCGAGATAATATAAGCCTTGATTTTAGCGGCAAAGCGCCGGTGCTGAGCTCGCAATTTTTAGGCGCAAAGATGAGCTTCGGCGAGCGGATCGAGATCAGCTCGCCCGATATTAGCGGAATTTTGCCCTTTTCTAAGACGCTTAAAAACGCTGGCATTAGCGGCGGGGATCTTAAAATTTTAACCAGCGATTTTACAAACTTAGATATCAGCAGCAACAATCTCATCTTTGATTTCGGTCTGCTGAACAAGGACGGAAGCCATTATAAAAACGACTCTTTCGCGCTTCGAGTGCGCGGCGGCGATCTGGACGGCTCTAGCGGAAGCGGTAAAATTTCTCTCAAAATAAACAAAGGCGGCAACTTCGTCGCTCTAAAAGACGTGGACGTCGCGATCAATACGAGCGTGCAAACCAGCGAGTTTAATAGCGGCACAAAGGAGCGCTCGCCGATAAATTTCAGCGGGCAAAACTCTTCCATCGTGCTATCGGATCTTAATAAGACGCTGAAATTTACGCACTTTAACGGCGTGCTGGACGGCAAAAATATGAATTTAAACGCAAATTTTAAACGTGGCGACGTGAAGTTGATCTTTAAAAAGAGTTTGCTTCAAATTTTTGCGCAAAACATCAGCGGCGAGGCGCTTAATCAATTTCTGGGCTCGCAGAGCTTCGACGGAGGAGTATTTACGCTAAAAGCAAGCGGCATCGATCCGCGCAACTATCGCGGCGAGATCAACGTGCAAAACACCTATCTGAAGGACTACATCATCTATCAAAGGCTGCTTAGCTTTATAAACTCCGTGCCGTCGCTACTTACGTTTAAGACGCCCGATTTCAACGATCGCGGCTTTAGCGTGCAGAAGGGCAAAATTTACTTCCGCCGTAGCGGCGATAAAATTTATATAAACGCGATGAACTTTACCGGCAGTAGCGCAGACATCGCGGGCAACGGCGAAGTGGATATGAAAAGCGGCGCGCTGAATATCGATCTGGAGCTTAAATACCTCAAAGACGCAAGCTCGATAATCTCAAAAATCCCGCTGCTAAATCATATCATCTTGGGCGAAAACAACACGATCTCCACGATCATCGAGATTCGCGGCACGACGAAAAAGCCCACCTACTCGACCGCCGTTGCGACCGACGTGCTAAAAACGCCGTATAATCTCATCAAAAACACGCTGATGCTGCCCTTTGTGATCTTCGGCGACAGCGAGGAGAGCAAATGAAATTTCCGCTCGATTATAAGGATAGCTTTGAAAAATCGCTGCTGTTTTGGCTCGTAAAATTCGTGCGCTACAAGCTAAGCGCGCTATCGAATAAGGAGCTGAAAAACGACGCGCTGTTTCGCCGCGCGAGCCTAGCGCTAAATCACGAGGTAGCAAACATCGGTGAACTCGAGCGGCTCGCAAAAGACGCACGAAATGCGGGCCTTACGGGCATCAACACCTACTTTAATCCGCTTAAAAAATTTTACGAAGCGATCATGCAGTACAGCCTTGAGAGTATGAAAAATATCGACGAGGAGCTTTTGAGCGAAATCTTAGCCTCGATTACGGGCGGGCTGAGCGATGCGAGCAAAAAAAACTACCGCATCGCGCTGATAAATTTTTTCGGCTTCATCGACCGCCAAAACGAGCAAGACGGTACCTCGCACAATTTCGGCATCGAGCTTAAGCACTGGGGCGGCATTAGCGGCAGCCGCGGCACGAAGCTTCCGGAGTTTATGAGCGAGGAGGAGCTGAAGCGGTTTTTGGACGCGATAAATTTAAGCGAGTTTCCCTCCTTTGCCCACCGCAACCGCCTGATCGTAAAAATCATCGTCTACACCGGCATCCGCGTGGGCGAGGCGATAAATCTCAAGCGCAAAGATATCGCGCCGGAGGGCGATCTTTTCGTCATCCGAATCCGCGGCAAGGGCAATAAATACCGCATCGTAATGATCAAGCGCCACCTAATTGAGGAGCATCTAAACGCGCTGGAGACGAACTTTGCTAACAAAGAGGGCTATCTTTTCGTCACCAAAAACGGCGCGCCGCTTACCCAGGCCTACGTCAGCGGCATCGTGGAGAAAATTTTAATGAGCGCGGGCATCCGCAAGGAAAAAAATGGCGCTCACATGCTGCGCCATACCTTCGCGACGATGCTTTACAAAAAGCAAAAGGACCTCGTGCTCGTCCAAGAAGCCCTCGGCCACGCAAGCCTAAATACTTCGCGCATCTACACCCACTTCGACAGCGACAAGCTGCGCCTTGCAGCGAAGGTCGCGGAGGAATTCGAGGAGTGAAATTTTAAAATTTGCAGCGATTTAAATTTTAAATCCACTCACATCATGGCGCGATTTTTCGAACGCGCGCGAGATTTGATAGATTTAGGCATGCGTGAAGCTTAGCGGGCGGGAAATTTTACAAGTTCGAGATTTGGAGTGCAGACTTCGGCAGTTTCTACGAATGCGCGAAAGCTAGCTGGCGCAAGATACGGAAGAGATGGGTTTTCGTTGATATGTGCGAGTCCGACCGGGCTAACTTGACACGCACCAAACGTAGCGCGAGGTCTAAATTTAATCTTTGGATTTTAAAATTTTACTTTGCGGTTTTGGGATTTCTGCTTCTAAAATTTTATCTTTTTAAAATTTAAACACAGCGCGGAGCTATCGGCGCTTAAAAAATCTGTATCGCTTTAGAATTTCGCCTTTTAAAATTTAGCTTTGAAATTTTAAGGACGGCGAGTTTTGCGGAGACAAGACCGCGCAAGCCGTATCTGAAATTTATATTGAAATTTTAAAGCGTAAACTTCTCGGCAATGTACGCTTGCTGCGCTACGCAAACCTCTGAATTTAGCCGAACTGATTGGATAAAACGAAGAAATTTCGCCCAAAAAAGGGCGAAATTTCATTTCTTAGGGGATAAGAAAAGGAGTTGTGGGCTAAAAATTTAGCCCGAGATTTCGTCAAATCCGCGACCTACGCGGAAAAAGGAGCAAAAGACGAAATCTCGCGCCAAATTTATCAGGCTTCAAGAGCCAAACTATCCATCAAATTTTAACAAAGCCTGCGTTGCGCCGAGCCGCTCGTAAATTTAAATCCAAATTTAGACCGCATTTAAATTCCGCGCAAGCCAATCTTCGCGAGCTCAGCCAGATATCGATGGTGCGCAAATTGCGACCGCTTAAGATCGCGCGCTTTGCTTAAATTTTAAAGCTCAGCGCAACATAAAATCGCGCCGTAATATGAGCGGCGTTAAATTTAAATCGCCGCAACTTTTAATTCTACCGAACGTAAAGCCCTAAATTTAGAGGCTTCGCAGGCACTTGTTTACCGCGCCCGCAAAGCCAAATCTTTTAGCTTAAACAAGCCTTTGTTTTTTGAAATACTCGCGCGGAGCCTTGCAGAGCGGACAGGCGCCGGGAGCTTTCTTGCCGCGATGAACGTGGCCGCAGACCTCGCACACCCAAACTTCCTCGTCGAAGCTCTCGAAAAAGCCCTCTTCTAGCAGAATCTTTTGAAGCTCATTGTATTCGCGCTCGTGCTCCTCCTCGACCTTGCCGATAGCGTTAAAAAGGCGCGCTACCTCTTTTTTGCCCTCTTCGGTCGCGATTTTAGCGAAGCTCGGATACATGCTCTCGTGTTCATAACGCTCGCCGGCGGCGGCATCGAGTAGATTTTTATCCATCTTATCAAGCGGAATGCCTGCAGCCGCATGATGAGCCTTTAGCTCGGCTCTGGCGTGCCATTTTTCATTTTCGGCAGCCTCGTAAAAATGTCGTGCGATGGCGTGAAAGCCCGCCTCTTTAGCCAAATCGCCGTAAAGATCGTATTTATTGCGCGCTTGCGATTCGCCTGCGAACGCTTTCATCAAATTTACCTGCGTCAGATCCTCGGTGATGCATTTCATCGGCTCTCCGCAGCAGCTAAGCGTGCCGCCGCCAACTTTTTGAACTTCGACCTCCACGCCGCACTTGTCGCATCTGTAAGTTTCGTACTGTCTCATTTCAACTCCCCTATCAAAAATTTTCGGAATAATAGCACAGCTAGCATTAAATTTTACTTAATAAATTTTATTCTTCTCATAAAAGTTTATATTTTGAGAATTATAAAGGTAAAATTTTTTGACGCAGAAACCTAAAATTCAGCCGCTTTTCGGCTACCTTTCGAGCTCAGCCGGTCGCCGCAAAATTTAATTCATCTTTTAGGATATTTTCAAGCAATGAGCCAATATACATAAGGCTGAATTTAAAAATACATAGCGATATGGGCGGCAGTTTTTGGATTTTGGCTTAAACTTTCTCTCAAATCAAAGATGATCAAAATTTCATGGCAAATACATGCATCTAGCCT
>CALHQN010000141.1 GCA_938036585.1 uncultured Campylobacter sp. | reverse complement strand
GTAAAATTTGGCGCCACTATCTGGGCGGTACGATAAAGTCTATGGCGCTAAGCGATGACGGCAGCGTGCTTTTTGTGGGCACTTACGGCGGCAGACTGCATAAGCTACGCCTCGGCGCGGGCCAAGACAGCCACACGATCGGCAACGGCAACCACAAAGAGGAATTCAGACTGATTGCATTTGAAGATAAAATTTATCGGTGGTAAATTTCGCGGTACGGGCTTCCGCGATAGTTTTGCGCTCTTAAGCGCGCTTAAAACGTGGCGCGAGCAGCTTTGAGCGTGGATGAAATTTGATTTGAAGTAGCGCCTTATGGCGGAGCGGATTTGAGCTAAATTTAGCTCGCAGCTCCGTTAAAATCCGCGCTCGTCAAATGGGCGCGGAGAGATTAAAATTTAAAGGACGGAAATGACCGAGCCGAAAATCGGCGATCTCTTCGCCGTAAAGCTTAAGAGGCGGGACGCGTATTTTACCGCGCAGATCCTAAGTGCTCAGGTGAGGCTCGTCGCGCTTGTTTTGGACAGCTTTACGAGCGCGCCGCTCGGGCTAAAAGAAGCGGCAAAGCTTAAGCCGTTTTACTTCGATCATCACTTTTGGAAGCGCGGAGAATTTTATCTCGGCGTGGATGAAATTTTAGACGCCGAACCCGTTTTTATCGGTAATGCCGCTTCGATTTGCGAGCCGCCCGAGTGCGTGAGCCTACAAAACATCGAACAGATTTATATGCAGCTTGCGTGGAGCGAGCTCCCCAAGGATATTCGCGCTAAATTTAAATCCGCTCGTAAGCAAAAACTTGAAATTTCGCAGCCGCAAAGCAAAGAATTCTACGCCGATTTAGCGCGGCAAAATCCGTTTTGCTACGAGATTAAAAGCGCGGTTTGGGATGAAAATTTAAAAGATTTTTTAGAAGCGACGCCGATAATGACGCAGCTTGAGCTAAACTGCACCGGCAAAAGCCTAGATATCTCGCGCACGCACCTGCAGCAGCTCGTTTTGCATGCGAGCGGCACGGAGGAGATCACGCTAAACGGCTCGCTGTGGCGGCTCGTGATAAACGGCGATATCGCGCGGCTAAAAAGCGTGCGCTGCCCCTTTGACGGCGAGCTTTTGAGCGTTCAGCTAGAGCTAAACGGCGGCGGATTTTGCATTCGCGGACTTGAAAAGCTGCGCGATCTACAGATATTTTCGCAACGCGACGAGTGCATTGATCTCGCATGCGTTGCGGCGAGCTTTCCGAATTTGCGTGAAATTTTCATCAACGCGCAGGGCGGCACGCTAAAAAACATCGACGCGCTTGCCAAATTTAAACACCTAAAAGACGTCTGGCTAAGCGACGTTTACGGATTTGAACGCTTTCCGACTAGGGCGCAGCTGCCGCATCTAAAGCGCCTTTGTTTCTGGTCGGTGCCCAAAGGCGCCTGCGAGGCGGCTAGAGCGCAGTTTAAGGGTATAGAAAGCCTCGTAATCAAGCAGCCGCGAAGCAAGCAGTGGCTGGCGGCAAATTTAAATAACCCGCTGCGCCGCTGGGACGGCAGAGAGGGCGTGGGCGCGGCGACTGCCAGAAAGGCGATGAGGGCTTATGCAGGCGCGCACAAGAAGCTAAGCGCGCTTGAAGCAAAGCCCGCAAGAGACGAGCTCAAGATCGAGAAAGCCGAAATTTTAAAAGAATTTATCGCCGTTTTTAACGCGATAGACGCCAAGCATAGCATCGACACTATGGAGCGAGAGGAGATTTGGGAGGCATTTTGCAAGCTAGCCGAGCTTGCGGCGGTGGACGTGAAGTCGCAAGAGCGCATCTGGGAGCAAAACGCGGAATTTTGACCGATCAAGCGGCGCAAGCGCCACGATGATAAAACAGCGTGCGGACACTGCGTAGATCGGCTTTGTTCGGGTGCGACGCACGAGATTTAAAATTTAACGCGGAAGCTGGCTTTTGCGAGCGCGTGGATAAAATTTAAGCCGAACGGCGGTAGAATTGCACGGTTTTAATGAAAGCGTTAATTTACGCCTTTTTGGCATTAAATTTGTGCTTATTAGGGCGGAATAAATTTAAGGAGTAAAGATGAGAGATAAAATTTTAATTGCGGCCTTTGCGGCGGCGCTTTTGTGCGGCTGTGCGGCGCATGATATAAAGCCAGGCAAGGATACGAGCGCAATGGATAAGAGGGGCGAAAGCGCGGCTGCGGACTGCGGCGCTAGTGAGGGCGTCTGCAAGGTACCCGCGGTGCAGGGGCCGATGATAGGCAGCGGTACGGATGAGCACGGCTGCTTGGTTGCCGCGGGGCAGAGCTTTTCAAAGATCAAGAATGGTTGCGTGCAGGTTTTTGACGTCGCGGACGTGAGGCTAGACGATCCGGATAACGCTACGCTTGCGATCTACGGGATATTCTCCGCGGATAAAAGCAGGGTAGAAATCTTTTGGGCGAGCTTGCCGCAGAGCGAAATTTT
>CALHQN010000140.1 GCA_938036585.1 uncultured Campylobacter sp. | reverse complement strand
ATACAAGCGCGGCTATAAATTTTCGACATACGCGACGTGGTGGATCCGCCAGGCGATCAGCCGCGCCATCGCCGATCAAGCGCGCACGATCCGCATCCCGATCCATATGATCGAGACGATAAATCGAATTAATAAAATCACGCGCAAATATATGCAAGAAGGCGGCAAGGAGCCCGATATCAACGTCATCGCGCAAGAGGTAGGCCTTAGCGTCGATAAGGTAAAACAGGTCATCAAAATCACAAAGGAGCCGATCAGTCTAGAAGCGCCGATCGGAAACGAGGACGACGGCAAATTCGGCGATTTTGTCGAAGACAAAAGCTCGGTCTCACCGATCGAGCAAATTTTAAAATCCGACCTTAAAGAGCAGATCGACGATATCTTAGAGCAACTTAATGACCGCGAGCGCACGGTGATCCGCATGCGATTCGGACTGCTTGACGACGAGAGCGACCGCACGCTTGAGGAGATCGGCAAGGAGCTCAACATCACTCGCGAGCGCGTCCGCCAGATCGAAAGCTCGGCGATCAAAAAGCTAAAACACCCAAAGATCGGCCGCAAACTCAAAACCTATATCGAGAGCTAGAGCAAAACGCCGATATAATTATTCTTTTTACTCTTTGAACGCCCGGCAAATTTAAAATCCATTAGACAGCCGGGCTTTGACATCGGTATGATTTATCCTGACGCACGACAAAATTTAAATCCGCTAAGATCCAAGCCAGGTCGTCAATAATGTATTTTTCAGTCTAAATTTATCAAATAGGACGCAAATCAAGGCACAGTAAAATCCAGTAGTACTTAAAACCTCGATTTTTATGGGCTTAAGGTTTGAAGTTCGTAAGTTTCAAACTCCAGCGGAGAGAATTTACACTCCGAGGCAGCCAAAATTTCCTTGCAGATTTGCGGTTTCAAACTCCAGTGGAGGAAATTTACACGATAAAATCCAAATTGACCTATCGCTTGATGCGATGTTTCAAACTCCAACGGAGAAAATTTACACTCAGAATGGAAGACGTGAAATTTACGAGGTAGTAGTTTCAAACTCCAACGGAGGAAGTTTACACAGATGAGACTATCCAAAGCGGAGTTTGAAAAATTGTTTCAAACTCCAGCGGAGGAAGTTT
>CALHQN010000139.1 GCA_938036585.1 uncultured Campylobacter sp. | reverse complement strand
CGTAAAAGCGATACGCACGCACGAGCGCGCTTTCGCTTAACACGTCCACGATGCAGTCCTCGTCCCTAACTTTGGTCGTTTTTAATATAAATCCTTGCATTTTCCTATTTTAGCGAAATTCACATATAAATTTAAATAAAGAATTTTAGGTTATAATCAGAAGTTACATTTCATGAAATTTAAAGGAAATCATATGAATTTCGGAGATCTGTTTTCAAAAATACGTAGAACGCAGCCCGCGCCTAACGATGCTCCTACGCACTGGATCAAGTGCCCGGGATGCGGCGCGCTGATGTATCACAAAGAGGTCGAGCAAAACCATAGCGTTTGCCCGAAGTGCAACTATCATCTGCGTTTTGATGCGCAAGCTCGCATCGATCTGATCTGCGACGAGGGCTCGTTCGTGGAGTTTGATAAAAATTTGCAGCCCGTCGATCCGCTAAAATTCGTCGATAAAAAATCCTACAAAAAGCGTATTGCCGAGAGCAAAGAAAAAACGGGCAGGCTTAGCGCGGTAATTGCGGGCGAGGGCGCTATAAGTCGCCAAAAGATTCAGCTCGTGGTATTTGATTTCAGTTTTATGGGCGGAAGCCTGGGCTCCGTGGAGGGCGAGAAGATCGTGCGCGCCGTAAAACGCAGCCTGGATAAAAACGAACCGCTAATCATCGTGAGCGCAAGCGGTGGTGCGAGGATGCAGGAGAGCACCTTTTCGCTAATGCAGATGAGCAAAACCTCCGCCGCGCTTAAAATTTTATCCGAGCATAGAATTCCTTTCATCTCCGTTCTTACCGATCCTACGATGGGCGGCGTGAGCGCGTCTTTCGCGTGGCTGGGCGACGTCATCATCGCAGAGCCCGGCGCTCTCATCGGCTTTGCCGGACAACGCGTCATCAAGCAAACCATCGGCGCAGATCTGCCGGAGGGATTTCAAAGATCGGAATTTCTGCTCGAGCACGGACTGATCGATGCTATCGTACCGCGCGGAGAGATGAGGCAGTATCTAAGCGATATGATAAACGTGCTTAGCAAAAACGCCGTGCAGATCGAGGGTGGCGGCGACAAATCGCTACACGAAGCTGAAAGCGAAGAAGAGTAGTGCAGATAACGGTAAATTCCATTCAAAAGGGCTCGGACGAGTTTGCTAGCGAGATAAGCGCCTATAAAAAAATGGCGGCTAAATTTGCCGCGGTGCGAGAGCAGACCTTTTTTAACGCCAGTATCGCTCGTGCTCAAGCAGCGTCTTGCGAGCTCGCTCTTAGGGCGTATGATGAAATTTATCTGCCGCGCCTTAGCGGCTACGTCGTGGCTCTGGATGAGCGCGGGCAGGAGCTAGATAGCGTGGAATTTGCGGGGATGCTAAAGGACAAAAGCGCCGTGTCGTTTTTTATCGGCGGCGCTTTTGGGCTTAGCGAAAACTTTAAGGCAAAAGCCGAT
>CALHQN010000138.1 GCA_938036585.1 uncultured Campylobacter sp. | reverse complement strand
TGCTCGCTGATGCCGGATTTGCCGAGGCTAGCCTTTGTTTTTAAGATCGCTTTAGATGAAAATTTAAACCCGCAAAAAGAGGAGCTTTTTGAAGCGATTATAAGATCAAAGCGCCGCTACAATTACGACGAGGTCGATGAAATTTTACGCACTGAGAAAGCAGCCGAGCCTGAAATTTTAAGCTGGCTCTTGCCGCTTAATGAAATTTGCGAGCGCCTGCGCCGTACGAGGCTGAAGCGCGGATTTGATTTTCGCACTAAGGAGCTTCGCATCACGCTTGATGAGCGCGGTTTTATAAACTCCACTCGTTTTGAGACCGACACTCCGTCGCACAAGCTCATCGAGGATTGTATGCTGCTAGCCAATAAAGCCGCCGCGGCGCGCATCGAGCGGGGTGTTTTTAGAAATCACGGCTCGGCGGAGCTTAAAAAAATTTACGCGCTGCTTGACGATCTGGCGCTGTTCGGCATCGACGCGCCGTATCAGAACAACCTTGCTAAAATGATCGGCGAAATCCAGGCTCAAGCCGATGCCATGGGGATCCGCGAGGAGGTCGATAAGCTCATCATCAAGGCTCAAAAGCGCGCCGAGTACGCATCCGAATCGCGCGGGCATTTCGGGCTCGGATTTGATAACTACACGCACTTTACAAGCCCGATCAGGCGCTATTCCGATCTCATTTTGCACCGATTGCTAAAGGCGCAGATGAGGGGGGATGAGAAATTTTATAATTACCTGCTTTTAAACATCGATGCGACGTGCGCGCGGCTAAACGAGCTAGAGCGCGAGGCGGATAAGGTTGCGTTTGATTTTATGGACCGAAAATTTGCGCGCTGGGCCGCAGAAAATTTGGGCAAAAAATTCCACTGCTACATCGACGAAAACGGAAATTCCGTCACCGCAAAGCTAGACGACAAACTAAAAGGGGCTAAAATTTTAGTTTCAAATTTCGCCGGCGACATTTTAACGCCCGTGCTAGTCGAGCTTACGGACGCAAACATCGCTAGCGGAGTGATCTTAGGTAGGGTGGTAAAGAAGATCTGATGTATAGAAAAGAATTTGACGGGCTTATCGCAAGCGGCGGGGTGCCGAATTTCGTGCTTTTGCGCGGCGGAGACGATTTTTCAAACGAGCTTTACGCGCAGCGATTGAAGCAAATTTACGCGGCCGATAATTTTTTGAGTTTGTATTTTTTAGAGTATGATTTTGAGCAGGCGCGAAGCTTCTTGGAGCCCTCGCTTTTCGGCGGTAGCAACACGCTTCACATCAAAACCGCCTCGCTCATCAAAAAAGAGGAGCTGCGAAGGCTCATCGCGCTGTGCAAGGCGGACGCGAACAATCATCTAATCTACGAGCTAAACGATAGCGAAATTTCGGTAAGCGCGGATTTTATCAAAGAATTTGAACGAAACGAGGTTAGATTTTTCAAACCCTCTGGCGTGAATGAAGCCATAGTGCTGCTTGCGCAAAAATGCGAGATGTGCGGACTTTTTGCAAACACCGCCGCGCTTAGCAGGATCTACGCCATCCACAACGAAAGCCTGAGCTTAAGCGCGAGCGAGATAGAGAAATTCGCAAGTTTAGGGCTTGAGCTTAGCCTGCAAAACGTAAATTTGATGGTTTATGGCCTTAGCGAGGTGAGCTACGACGAGCTTTTTGATAAGATTTTCGGCCTTTGCGATTTTCGCGTAGATTTTTACAAAATGGCTCTGGGCGGCGGATACAACGAGATGGAGCTGATAAATTATTTCTACCGCTTGATTTATAGAATTTTTCGGCTGCACGCTTACGTAAAAATAAACGGCAGATTTGATTTTAAGGCGGTTTTGGGCTATCAGCCGCCCCCTTCCGTGGCCGCACAGATGCAGCGCTACGCCACCGGTTTTTCTACACAGACGTTTTATAAAATTTTCGCTCACTTAAACGATTTGGAATTTGAACTCAAAAGCGAAAAAAACGCGGCAAAGGACGAGCTTTTGCTCGCGTCGTTTTTGAGGTTGCAGCGCATGTTACTGAGTTCGCTCGGGCAAAAAGCAAACATTAAGTGAAATTTTAGTAATATCCTCTCGCATTTTTTGCAAAATCCTTGCCCGCAGACGCTGTTTGCGAGCTAAAATCCATAAGGAGAATTTATGAGAAACTACGAGGTTTTATTCATCGTTAAGCCCACGCTTACCGACGATGAAGTTAAAACAAAAGTCGATTTCGTCAAAGAAATCATAACCAAAAACGGCGGAGAGATCGCTTCCGTAATCGAAATGGGCGCTAGAAAGCTAGCCTATAAGATCGACAAATATGAGCGCGGAGTTTATTTCGTAATCTATTTTAAAGCCGAGCCGAACTTAATCTCCGAACTTGTTAGAAATCTGCGCATCAACGAAGATATCATTAGATTTTTGACCGTCAAATATGAGACTAAGCGTGAAATTTCCGCTTGGGACAAGCTAAGCAAAGGTATCAAGCTAAGCCCTGCGAAAAAAGAGCGCGAGCCAAAAGCGCCAGTAGAGCCAAAAGAGCCTGAAGAAGCAGCCAAAGAGGGCGAATAAAGGATAAAATATGTTCAATAAAGTAGTTTTGGTAGGTAATTTGACCCGAGATATCGAGCTTAGATATCTGCAAACGGGTACCGCCGTAGGCAAAACCGGCATCGCCGTCACACGCAGATACAGTAGCTCAAACGGCGAGAAACGCGAAGAAACGTGCTTTATAGACATAGATTTTTTCGGTCGCACGGCCGAGATCGCAAATCAATACTTGCGAAAAGGCAGTAAAATTTTGATCGAAGGCCGCTTAAAGCTAGATCAGTGGCAGGATCAAAACGGACAGAACCGAAGCAAGCACTCCATTAGCGTAGATACGATGGAGATGCTAGGAAGCAATCAAGGTGGAAGCGGCGGCTATAATCAAGGCGGCAATTACGAGGGCGGCAATTATAGTGGAAGCTCCGGCGGCTACGGCGGAGGAAATTCTAACTATGGCGGCGGTAATTACGGCGGCGGGAATAGCTATGCTAACAGACAAAACTCAAATTCCAGAGGTGCAAAAAACGATTACAATGCGCCTAAACAAAAAGAGCAGAGTTACGAAAGCACGATTCCGGAAGTCGACGTCGATGCCGATAAATACGATGACGGCAACGACACGATCCCATTTTAATTAAGGAAAAATCATGGCAGATAAGAGAAAATATACTAGAAAGTATTGCAAATTTACGGAAGCAAAGATCGAATTTATCGATTATAAGGACACGGCGCTGCTAAAGCATTGCCTAAGCGAGCGCTTTAAGATTATGCCGCGTCGCTTAACCGGTACTAGCAAAAAATACCAAGAGATGGTAGAAAAGGCTATCAAGCGCGCGCGCCAAGCAGCCCTTATACCTTACATCGTCGATCGCAAAGACGTGGTCACAAACCCATTCGAAAATCTTTAAATTTTAGCGGCCAAAGCCGCTAAAATTCCTCTATTTTTAAATTATTAAGTCCATCTCATATATAATATAACCATATTTTTCTAAGGAGAAATTTATGGCGGATAGCGAACATACGGATTATTTAACATGCCCCTTTTGCGGTAAGGACGATGTCAGATACGGTGCGGTCATATGTAGCGAATGTCAGGCGGAGATCCATTATGGCAGAGCTTGGGTTAAATTGTTCGTGGGCGGCGCGATACTTATCTTTATCGGTGTTTATGGTTTGGTAAAAGGATTCATAGTCGTAAGTGCGGTAATAATAGGCACCGGCGCAGTGTGTTTGGTCTCGGCACGCAAAGATTCCGAGGATCACGAACCAAGATTTATTAGAGACTTTTAGCATCAATAAAATTTATGTCTTTCAATCTAAATGGAGCATTTCTAAAAAGGATATATCGTGAATAATTTCCTGATAAGCTATTATTTAACAAGTCGCTTGGGCGGCGAGCTCATTATCGGTATTTTAATCATAATAGCGGGGTTTATGTTCGGCATAAATAACATAATCGCTTTTATTATAGGCTGCTTTGTGTTTTTTCTTTCAAAAGAAATTTTAAACGAACTTGCCAAGGATTCGAGCAGCATCATGGTATCAACCTTCGTGCCGTTGATCGGTGCGGCGGCATTGGGCTATTTGGCGGGGGCTTTGAATTATGAAGAAAAGCAGCCAGAAGAGTTTAAGCCCGAGGTGCAAGTGCAACAAGCGCAGCAGAATTTGACGCAGCAAGATAAGGTCTATTATATTCAGAACAGCTTGATGTTTAAAGGCGCGGCGCTCGACGGTAAATGGGGCAAAAAGACTATGCGAGCGGCGCAGAAATATTCTGGCTCGTCCGCAACCTCGATCGACGAGCTTTATGAGGCGGTCAAGGCTAAAAAAGAGAGCGAAAGATAAAATTTAAATCGCAAGCCGGGTACGTCGCACTAAAATCTTAAATTTACTCGCTTTATATACGTCTTATCGGGCGTGCTTCAAAACAGATTATGCCGTTTGTAAAATATCTTAAGTCCGCTTGAGGCGTAAATTTTAAAAATGGAGCTTGAGCGTTTTTGAAGTAAGCGGACGAAATAAACTTGCTTGTGCGCGGACTATGTTAAATTTAATAAATTTAGCTGCAAGGCGCGACGGAATTTACGCTGTTTGCGGCTTGCAAGCGGGATAAATTTAAGGACGCGATCTTTACGGGCAAAATTTTATGCGCGATCGATGAGGCGCGCGGTTTTCTATAAAAGTTTAAATTTCTTATGCTCAAAGTGGTATTTTTTCTGCGAAATCGCGTTAAATTTAAGGCTATCTATCCTGGAGAAGTTAACGGCGTATTCCTTCAAGCAAGCGAGGATGAAAGAGAAGCGGTAATTGCCATTTTCGTAAAATATCTCACTCGTTATTATTTTGCCTGCTGCCGCGCCACATCTTTGATCCGAGCTCATAACGCATTTTAGTTCATAATATCCATTTTGCAAATCTCCGATGTAAAATTTCAAATGCAACTTTTCATTAATTTGCTTTTTGGGTAGCAATAGCGCATCGTTGAAATTTATGCCCGCAAAAATTCTTTCTAGCGTATGCATATTTTTATGCAGCCCTGCTAAATACGCCTCGTACCGCCGCTCTCTTGAGGCATATTCGCTATCTTTTATATTGCCCTTGATCCAATCTAAGTCAAAATATAGCACTTCAATCTCTTTGGTTTTAAATTTGTCGTTGCCCGTTCGCTACAGCCCCAAGAAGTTCTCATCGTTTTTGATCTTTTCGATGATGTCGAGCGTAGCGTAAAACTCGTCGTAGAAATATGGCATTTCGAGCTTGAAAAATTTAAAGCTTAGCCCCTCCAGAACCTTGAGCGAGTGTTTGTTTTTAAGTAAAAATATGAAAAATACCCCATCTTTTTCCAGCGCGTTGAGGTAGTTTATTTCGCTTATATTTGCGCGTAGGATCTCGGCGTCGAGGATGACGACGTCGGCTACGTAGATGAAGTCGTTTAGGTGCCTCTTCGCGCTCTCCCAGTTGGAGTTTGGCATCACGTCGCAACCAAGCCCGCTTAAAAAATCTCGCAGCTCTTCGAAGATCGCACGGTTTTTATGCGTGATGATGACGTTGTAGTCATATTTTTTAGCGCTAAAATCCTGCTTTTGCGCAAAGCAGCCCACCATGGCGTCCATTTTAATAAACGTTCCGCGCCCGTCGCTGCCCAACACAGGATGGGTGCCTAGCGAGGCAAGGTGGGCTTGAGCGGATCTTAGATATTCATCATCGGCGTTTGAGACGCTTTCTAGCGCGCTTTTGATCGCGTAGGTCTGCGGGTCTTTGAGCTGTCTATTGATACCGACTCGCACGTCAAGCTTGATGCGGCTCATATTCTTCTTAAGCTCTTTGGTGCTAAATTCCACGCTCACGCAGATCGGCTCGGTGATGTTTTGTAAAAAGAACTCGCACACGTCAAAAACTGCGCTGCTTAGGTTTAAAATTTCGCTGCCGTAGATGCGCGGAAGCTGCGGCGGGAAGCTAAGATATAGCGTGCTATCGTACTTCGTACACTCTTCGAATAAAATTTCGCTTTGAAATTTTAAAATTTTTAAAATATCGATCTGTGCGATATCCTCTTGCTTGGGCGCGAGCGCGGTATCGCTTTGCAGTCCGGGTGCGGCGGAGAAAATTTTATCGCCGCTATGTTTTTTGCTAAAAAATTTTCTCGCCGCAAACCACGCGATCGCTGCCAGCAGCGCCAGCGCGCCTAAAATCATGACTTTCATAGCAGCAGCATCCCGTCGCCGTAGGAGTAGAAACGGTATCTTTGCTCCACTGCAATGCGGTAGAGCTCAAGCGTGCGCTCAAGGCCGATAAAGCTCGCCACGAGCATTATCAGCGTGGATTTGGGCAGGTGAAAGTTCGTAAGCAGAAAATTTTGTCTTATCGGCGGATTGCCCGGGTGCAAAAACAGCTCGCAGATCCCGCTGCTTTGCCCGTTGCGCGCAAAATTTTCGATCGTGCGCGTGACCGTCGTACCCACTCCTAAAATTTTTCGCTCGCTTTTTAAAATTTGCGTGGTCTGCGGCGGGATAGAGTAGAGCTCGCCGTGCATCTTGTGATCGCGCAAATCCGCTACCTCCACGGGCTTGAAGGTGCCCGCGCCCACATGCAGCGTGATGAAGTGGATCTCGTGATTTCGGCGCAAATCCGCAATCATCTCGCTATCAAAATGCAAGCTCGCGGTGGGCGCGGCGACAGCGCCTTGCTCGCGCGCGAAGATGCTTTGGTACCAGCTCGCATCCTCCTTCGTATCGGCGCGCTTGATATACGGCGGCAGCGGCACGTGGCCGATACGTTCGCAAATTTCAAAAACATCGTGGGTGTTTAAAGCTTTGCCGCCCCGCTCAAACTGCACGATGCGAAGCCCATCGTCCATCAGCTCGCAAACGCGCGCATTAAGACCGCTTAGAAATTTTAATTCGCTGCCTGCTTTGACGCTGCCGCGGATATAGGCGCTAAATTTATCGCCCTCAAGCGGCGAGTTTAGCAGAAGCTCGATCTTGCCGCCGCTGCTTTTATGACCGAAGAGGCGCGCCTTAATTACCTTCGTGTCGTTAAAAATAATATCACATGGCGGCAGGGCGTCCGCCAGATCGCCGAAGTGCGCGTGCGTGATCTGCTCTTTGGCGCGGTCGTAGATCAGTAGGCGCGCGCTTTGTTTAGGCATCGCGGGCGCGCTTGCGATGAGCTCGCTAGGAAGCTCATAATCGTAGCTACCGACTAAATTTAGATCCGCCATCTCACGCCTGCGCTATGTCCGTGGAATTTTCGCCTTCGTCATCCTCCTGCTTATACGGATTTATCATTTTAGCGATGAAGATTGAAAGCAGATAAAGCACTATCAGCGGGGCTGCGAGCATGAATTGGCTAAGTATATCGGGCGGCGTCATGACCGCTGCAAAGATGAAAATAATCACGATTGCGTAGCGGAAAAAATCGCTCAGGCTTTTGTTCGTCACAAGCCCGATTTTAGCGAGGAAAAATGTCACCACCGGAAGCTCGAAGCTGATGCCGAATGCGACTACGAGCTTGGTAAAAAATCCCACGTATTCGCCGATCTTAGGCATCGCGGTAAATTGCTCCGCGCCGAAATTTATCAAGAAATTAAACGCGACGGGGATTACGAAAAAATAACAAAACGCCGCGCCCAAAAAGAACATAATGCTCGCTCCGCTAACGAAGGGAATGATGTATTTTTTCTCGTTGTCGTAAAGCCCGGGCGCTATGAAAAGCCACGCCTGCCAGAAAATTATCGGCATCGCTAGAAGCAGCGAGGCGAAAAACGACACCTTCATCGCTGTAAAAAAGGTCTCGCCGAGCTGGGTAAAGATAATCTCGCTGCCCTTGGGAAGCACGCGCACTAGCGGGCGCGTCATGAGACCTAGGATCTGCTCCCAAAAGCCGAAGCACGCGACGAAAAGAACGATGACGGAAAGCACGGAGATCACCAGGCGCTTGCGAAGCTCGGCTAGATGGGGTTTTAGCTCTTCAAACATTAAATTTCTCTCTCATTATGATTTTTGCACTTCGTTATTTTGCATAGAATTTTGCGCATCGCCGTTTAAATTTGCGTTCGCATCTTGTGCGCCGTTTTTCGCTTCACCGCTCGCGTTTGTATTTTGTGCGGAATTTTCTGCGCTGCCCGCGCTCGGTATGGAATTTTCACTTTCGCTTTCGGCGCTAGAATTTGTGCCATTGTCTCCGGCGCTAGAATTTGTTGCGCCGCCGGCGGAGCCTTGCGCAGAGTTCGCGGCGCCCGAGCTTTGCACGGAATTTTCGCCGCTCGAATTTGCTTTTAAATTTGCCGTCTCGCTCTGTTTTTGTGCCGAGACTTTCGCGGAGTTTAACGCGTCTTTGGCGGCGTCCGAGCTAAGCGTTTCTTTAAGAGAGCTTTCCGCGTCTTTTAGCCCCGCATTTAGCGTCTCTTTGACCGAGTCTATGCCGCCTTTTATCTCGTCGAGCTCCTCAAACGTGAGCTTTTTGCGCACGCCTTCGCTTGCTTGTGTAATGCTCTCTTTATATTTTTTTGCGTCCTCTTTGAGCTCGGCGATACGAAGCTCCTGATCAAAGCTCGATTTTGCGTCGTTGATGGTTTTTTTGATGACTTTGAAGTATTTCGCGAGCTCGACCAGCACTTTTGGGAGTTTTTCGGGCCCCAGCACGATTATCGCGATGATTAAAATGACCGTAATTTCAGGCATACTGATACCAAACATAAAATTTCCTAACGTAAAAAGTGGCGTATTGTAACTAAAATTTCATTAATCTTAAATTTAGCGCCCGCTTTGGCTGCTTTGCGTGATAAAAAGCGCAATCTCGTCGGCGAGCAAAAAGTTAGGATTATAAAATTTACCCTCGCCGAATTTCAGCTTTTTTGCCCGCACTAGCAGCCGTGCGTTACTTAGCTCCGCGGCGTTTAAAATTTGCGCTTCAAGTCCCAAAACGCAGCGCAGCCCAAGAAATATGCGCTCAAGCTTTTTATCCTGCGCGCTTAGGGCTTCGTGCTGTTTTTGCAGCGGATCTGCAATGTAGTCTCGCAAATTTTTAGGCGAGCTAAGGCGCACCTGCCCGCTAGTTCCGACCGCAAATGCCCCAAATCCCGCGTAATCCTCGCCGCGCCAGTAGGCTAGATTGTGCTTACAGCGCAGTCCGCGCGCGGCAAAATTTGAAATTTCATACTGGCTAAAGCCGCTATCCGCCGCAAGAGCAAAGAGAAATTTAGCTAGAGTCGCGCTTTCCCTTTTGAAGCTTTCGCGCCCGAAAAATGGCGTGTTTTCCTCAAGGCTTAGCGCATAGGCGCTTAGATGCGGCACTTCGCAGCGCGCAAGCTCAGCCATTTCAAATTTTAAATTCCTTTTATCGTCAAATTTGCTCGCATAGATTAGGTCTAAGTTTATATTGTCAAAGCCCGCCGCTTTGGCATTTTGCACCGCGAGAAAAATCTGCGCCGCACTGTGTGCGCGACCGAGGAACTTTAGCTTGGCGTCGTTGAAACTCTGCGCGCCGAAGCTGATGCGATTTACGCCGAGCTTTCGCATCGCCCTAAGCCAAGCGGAGCTAGCGGAGTTTGGGTTGGCTTCAGAACTGATTTCGGCTTTGGCGGCAAAACGCGGCGCGAGCAGCGCAAAAATTTCATTATAAAGCCCCGCATCCACGGCACTTGGCGTACCTCCGCCGATAAAAAGCGTCGAAATTTGCGCGTGCGGATTTTTCGTCAAAAAGTCGCGTACCTCAAGCTCTAGCGCGCGAAAGCAGCTTTTTACGAGGTTAAACTTATCGCTGAAAGAGCCAAAGGCGCAATACGGGCATTTGGAGGTGCAAAACGGCACGTGGATGTAGATCACGCCGTCTTTTTCCAAGGGCTCCGTTTGC
>CALHQN010000137.1 GCA_938036585.1 uncultured Campylobacter sp. | reverse complement strand
CGCTTACTGATTTAAACAACGAATTTTACCGCGAGCTGGCGGACGATTACGCGCGAAAAGATGAAGCGCGCGAGGAACCCAAATATAAATATTTCAGCGTTTTTATCGAGGACTTGGGCGCGGATCAGGTAAAAACGCTCGTATTTTTAAAGAAATTTTTTGACGACGAGAGCTTTGCAGTGACCAAAGAGAGAACGCAAAATTTGCCGCTTTGCGTATTTAGCGGCATAGAGGAGCTGGCGCTACCGCTGCAAGACAAACTCGCCTCGCTCGGAATTAAATTTTACGCACGAGAGATAACTTTTAGCGAATTTATCGCGCGCCGCGGCTAGGCAGGACAGTATCAAAATTTAAAAATTCCGGCTTTTGCGCGGCTAAATTTTAAGTTCAGTGCGGAGAATCTACAAAATTTACATTTGCCTGTTTTGGCTTGTGCGGGCGGATTTACGTGCGGCAAGAGCGTAAATTTAGAGTCTAAATTTAAAGCGACCCTACCCCGCTCTACTTTTGCCGCGCGCGACGCACATAAATGATCTGCAATTCTAAGCGTGAAAATTATGCGTGTGATTAATGTGTATTAAAATCTGCGATCCTACGCCAAAGCTCTACGCATCCGCCCTACCCCGCGCGCGATTATCGCTGTCCCCGTAAAAATAAGTTTTAAAACTCGGTTTAATTGATTGCCGTTATCTGTAACTTAGAATTTTTATATTATAATGGCGCTCAAAATTTTATTTTAGAAAGGATGAAAATGAAAGAGAGAATCGAGGCGCTGTTCGCGCAAAACCCTAAAATTTCGATCGCGCAGATCTGCAAGGAGCTCGGCGCCAAGGAGATCGACGTACTGCTAAACCTGCCCGAGCGCTTCGGAAAGAGCGCCGGCGGCGATAAATTCGGCGAGGTCATTAGGGAGCTTGAGAGCTGGGGTGAGGTGCTTTTCGTAAAAAATACGCCGAGCTTCATAATCGAGTTTAAAACCAAGATCCCAAGCGGCAAGAGCGCGCAGGGATATTATAATTTCGGCATGGGCGCAAACGGCGATGAAGCGCATGGGCTGGGCATTTTGGGAGGTCATCTAAAGACGGATGAGATCGATAAGATCATCCTTGTGACGCAGACTTTCATGGGGATGCTCTCGAAATTTGTGGGCTTTTACGACAAAGCGGGCGAGAATATCTTTAAAATTTACGTCTCGCGCGACGAGAAAGGACAGCTGCTAGCCGAGCAAGACGCGAAATTTGAGGCGCTAAAAGCCGCGATTTAGCGCTAGCGCAAGACCGCTCTTGCGCGGTTTGCGTAAAATTTGCTCTTGTCGGGCATTTAGGCTTGATCTCGCCTTTTACGCGCGAGATCAAATCTGTAAAATTCTACTGCGAAATAACACTGCGCGTACTTTTACGCGCTCGCGCAAGACCCGCCTTGCTATGCTCGCTCATCGCTTGCTTAACGGCGCGTTGAAATTCTACGGGGCGCCAACCAAGGCGCTTTAAGCTAGCCAATAAGCTTTCGGGCAAAATTTTAAATTATCGTTGATGATGAAATTCCAAACTCGCCTCGTCGCTATTTCGTGTCTTAAGGGCGTTTGGAATTTCACTAGCCCGGGCTAGCGTCTGCCTTATCTGAAGCGGAATTTTACCGCTTCAGATAGATAGCCCTTTTAAATTTTATTTCAACAATCTACTACTAAATTTTCAAAAACTAGGTCTATATTATCTTTGTACTGCTTATCGTCAAATTCTAAATTATTATTCGTAATTTTCCGCCCGGTAATATCTCCAAGCTCCATAAGATATTGCTTGAACTTTTCTAAAAATTTATCTACATTTGCCCTTTTATCGTAGTTCCACTCGTCTGAGCTAAAATGAATATACGCGATAATTTTTTTGCTTTTAAGATAATATTTCGGCTGGTAAATTCCCGATTTCGGAAAATATCTCGATACTTCCCCGCTCAAACAAAGGCAAATATCGATCTTTTGTAGAGACTCCATTTCAAAGTTGCTAAAAATACTTTTAATCTCTTGCCTTGCTGCTCTTATAATATCCAGCATATAGATCGGCACATCATCCGCCCCGCCGATAACGGCATTTATGTTAAATTTCACACGGCACCTCGTCCTTAAATTATAAAGTGGTATTATTCAAAATTTCGGCTCATTATATCATCTTCATAATATTTATTGGGTGCTGGAGCTACGGAGTTTTGAAATCGATATATTTTTATCAAAATAGACCCGAATGAAGATTAAATTTTATAAAATCTACCGTTTTAATTTCATATCTCAAAAACTTTCCGCCGCCACGCAAGGAGCGTCAAATTTTAAAATTGAAATTTTATACGTTAAGCTTAAAGCTTATAAAACTCCGATATTTAGGGCAATACAGACTCGAATTTTTATCTTTTATTGCTATAATTCCCTCATAAATTTAAATCTTAAGATTAAAAAGTATTCTTAAGAATTTTATAAGACGGAGGAGATCTTGAATAGATTGATCTTAAAGATTTACGCGTGGCAAAATACTGCCACGCCGTGGTTTTGGCTCTTTGTGATAAGCGCGGGGTATCTTGCGGCATCGTATTTTTTCTTTCAGCGCTGCCTTTTTATGTCGCCTACGCAGATGAGCACCCTCGTGCGTCTGGGCTTTACCGTAGCGGGCGTGGGCGCGCTTATAGGCTTGCTGCTGCCGTTTGGCTTCATAACAAGGCTCGTTGCTTACCTGCTTGGCTTTGCAGGCGCGATATACGGCTATTTACAAAGCTCCGCGCCGCACACCGCCGCAGATGCGGCAAATTGCCTCTCAGCACCCGCTTTCCCTTTTGCGGCGCCGCTTGATAGCCTGCTGCCGGAGCTATTTCGCCCCGCAAGCTGCACGGGCACTCCGTCCTTTCCCGCAGGCACCGCGCTTAGCGATGTGCAGAACTTTTTTAGCGGATTTTACGGCGAGGGATTTTATCTGGTGCCGAGCATTAAATTTGCAGACGCGGCGCAGTGCGCGCAAGTAGCGTTTGCAGCATTCGCGGCCGTTTTGGTCGTGATGTTTGCGAGCTTTTTATACGGTAGATTTACGAGAAGTTTTTAAAATTTTAAGAAAGGATAAGCATGAAGTTTTTAAATTCTATTGCGGCTGCGGCGGCCCTTGCGGCTGTGATCGCAAGCTGTGCAAACGCCGAGGTCAAGGCGGGCGAGACGCTTTACGGCACGGTGTTAAAGCAGGTAAGCGTAAGCGGCGATTTGTCGCACAAGGACGGCAGGCTGCTGCCTACGAATGCCATAGAGGTTTTGGAGGTCAAGGACGGAGTGGTGAAATTTTCGCTTACCGGCTATCAAAATCCAAAGGCGCCCAATGTTATTTATTTCACGCCTAAAGCGCGCATAATCGCGGTGGCGTTTTCGAAGCAGGCTAAATTTCAAAGCGAGAGCTTGGGCGAAGAGGACGGCTTTAATAAGGTTAAAATAACCGCCTACACCGACGAGGGCGCGCTAAGCGGCGACGTGGATAAAATTTTCGCCGAAGCCAAAGAAAAATTCGAAACCTCGTGTAGCGTCTGCCATGCCTTGCATCAGCCCGCAAGCTACGAGGCAAACAAATGGCCCGGCTACATTAAATCGATGCTCTCGCGTACGCCTATTAGCGAGGACGAGAGCTGGGTGGTGGTGCAATATTTACAAAAGCACTCTAAAGATGTCAATTTAAAGGAGACGAAATGAAAAGACGAAATTTTTTAAAGCTCGGCGCGGCGGTTTCGGCGCTTCCGCTCATTCCAAGCTCAATGCTCGCGGCGGACAAACTCACCGCGCTTAAGAAAAACGGCGAAATTTTAACCGCAGCGCGATGGGGAATTTTAAAAGCGAGCGTCAAAAACGGCAAGATCGTAAAATCCGCGCCGTGGAAGATCACCTCTAAAATTCCAAATACTCTTCAAAATACGATGGCGGATCTCGTTTATAACACGCGTATCAAGGCGCCGATGGTGCGAAAATCATACCTCGCCGATCCCGATAATCCTAAGCCCGAGCTTCGCGGACTCGACGAATGGGTCGAGGTAAAATATGAAGATGCGATCAAACTCGTCGCACGCGAGCTTAAAAAGACGCGCGAGCAAAAGGGCGCGGACTCGGTGTTTGCCGGCAGCTATGGCTGGCAAAGTACGGGCAACGTGCATGTCTCAAGGACGCTGCTTCATAGATTTATGAACTTAACCGGCGGCTTTACGGGCGTCACGGGCGATTACTCTACGGGCGCGGCACAGGTCATCATGCCGCACGTAACGGGTTCAAACCAGGTCTATGAGCAGCAAACCTCGTGGCCCGTGGTACTTGAAAATTCCAAAGTCGTGGTCTTTTGGGGGCTAAATCCAATTTCTACGCTTCGCGTAGCGTGGACGAGCTCGGACGAGCAGGGATTTAAGTATTTCGAGCAGCTAAAAAATAGCGACAAAGAGATCATCATCATCGATCCGATCAAAACCGTAAGCGGCAAGTATTTCGAGGGTAAGGCGAAATGGATCGCCCCTCGCCCTAACACCGACGTAGCGATGATGTTAGGCATGGCGCAGCACCTATACTCGCAGGGCAAGTACGATAAGGAATTTTTACAAAACTACACCGTGGGCTTTGAAAAATTTGTGCCGTACCTCACGGGGCAGAGCGACGGCGTAGCTAAGACGCCGGAGTGGGCTAGCGAAATTTGCGGCATTAGCGCGGACGTGATCAAAGAGCTTGCGATAAAATTTTACGAAAATCGCACGATGATAATGGCCGGCTGGGGTATCCAGCGCGCTCATCACGGCGAGCAGGCACACTGGACGATCGTAACTCTATGCGCGATGCTGGGGCAGATCGGACTTGCCGGAGGAGGGTTCGGCTTTAGCTACCACTACGCTAACGGCGGCGCGCCTACCTGCGCGGGCGGCGTGATCGGCGGAATGAACGCGGCAAGCGTCGGCATCGTTAAGGACGGCAAATTTTTAGGGCTTGCGCAGGATCAGAAGCAAGGCGATGAAGCCACTCAAGCGTGGCTGGTAAATACGGCGAAGGTTGCTTTCCCTCTAGCTCGCATCGCGGACGCGCTGCTAAATCCTGGCAAGACGATCGACGCAAACGGCGAAAAGATCACCTATCCGCAGATCGACTTTATCTACTGGGTCGGCGGAAATCCGATCGTGCACCATCAAGACACCAACACCAACATCAAAGCTTGGCGCAAGCCGCGCACCATCGTAGTAAATGAAATTTACTGGACGCCGACTGCGAAGATGGCGGACATCGTGTTCCCGACCACGACGGAGTATGAGCGCAACGACATCACGATGAGCGGAGACTACTCCAATATGCATATCATCCCGATGAAGCAGGTTGTCGCCAAGCAGCACGGCGCGAAGGACGATTATCAAATTTTCACCGACCTTTGCAAGGCTTACGCAGACGGGCTTGCCGAGGTTTATACAGACGGCGGCAAAACGGAGATGGACTGGATCAAAGAATTTTACGAAGGGGCGGCAAGCGCCGTGAATGCAAACACCGCTTTAGGCATGCAGATGCCGAGCTTTGAGCAGTGGTGGGAGAAAAACGAGCCGACGGAATTTTACGAGACGCCAGAGAATGCCGCCTACGTGACGTTTGAGGATTTTAGAAACGATCCCGTTTTGGAGGCTTTGGGAACGCCTAGCGGGCTGATTGAAATTTACTCCGATACGATTGCTGCGATGAACTACAAAGACTGCGGCGCGCATCCGATGTGGTTTGAGCCCGTCGAGTGGCTCGGGATGAAGGATAAGCCTGCGAAATTTCACCTGCTTAGTCTGCATCCGCTTGATCGCTTGCATTCACAGCAGAGCAACACCTCAAATCGCAAGAGATACGCCGTCGCGGATCGCGAGCCGGTGCTAATAAATACCGAGGACGCTAAGGAGCTCGGCATCAAGCAGGGCGATCTGGTGCGCGTTTATAACGCTCGCGGAGAAATTTTGGCGGGAGCCAACGTAAGCGGCGACATAATGCGCGGCGTGGTGCAGATCTTCGAAGGTGCGTGGTACGATCCTAATGCCGAGGGTCTTTGCAAAAATGGAAATCCGAACGTGCTTACGATCGACCTGCCTACGAGCGAGCTTGCCAACGGCAACATCTCCCACACGGCGCTGGTGGATATCGAGCTTTATAAACACAAGGCGGGCGAGGATATCAAGCTAACCGCGTTTATGCCGCCTAAAGGGGCGAAGTAAGGATAGGGCGCTACGGCGCCCTAATTTCTCTTCAGTGCATAGAAACAATCTACTAACGGTTACTACTTTGCCATTGAAATAGCGGCTTTTGCTTCATCAGAAATTTCGTGTCGCGTTGCATTGTTCTCAGGCATCCTCAATCTCCTTATCAAAAATTTTTGTATTATGGCTAATTAAGCTGCATACTAAAGTACCTTTATTAAATCCCGCACTTTTAAATCTCTCGTTGATAGACGGATTGCTTTCTACGCAGATAAATAAGTCGTCAAATCTGAATATTAGATATTTCCGTATTTTAAAAAGAGAAAGGGTATAAAAAATCAGGCTTCTAATGGAATTTAGAATAAAATTTAACGGGTAGAACATCTTATCTACGGAGTCGCGATTTTCTGGATGAAAAGTTCCAAAAATCGGAATATAGGCATGTGTAATTATTTCGCTCCCGGATAACGGCACGGTTAGCAGATCTTTGTTGCCCTGATAGTCGATAAATTCATATTCTATGCGATCAACATAAATTTTACTGTAAGTTTTATTTTTAGTTAAAGAGCGTAAAAATTTCAAATGACCGAAAATAACATATAAAATTCCAGAACATGCTATCGTTATCCCAGTCCTTCTAGAAAACTCCCTCATAGCATCTTCCGGAGAGGAATAGACCAAAATTAGTAGGGCTAGGACAAAAAATATAATGCATGAAATCATACCGGTAATTTCAGCGCGTAAAAACCAATTATTCTCGACGATCAATGGTTTGTCCGCCCGCTCTTTATCGTAATCTCTCATGAAATCCCCGTTTTGTAAAATTTTGGCGCATTTTATCCTTTGGGCGCTTACGAAGCATTTAAAATTTTATCTTAGCGGCGGTTTTTATACGCGTTTGGCGGGGCATGAAATGACGGATAGAAATTTAAAGACAAAAGGCGGCTTTAGCCTCGGTAATCTCGCCATTTTGCGAACCACAAAAGCTGCATTATCGAAGCAAATTTAATCCGCAAATTTCGCTCTCAAATTTACGGATTTTAAAGAAAGCTCGGCGAAATCGCTTTAAAGCAAACTCGGCAAAACCGTGCAAGACAAGCTCTGCGAAATCGCTCAAGGCGAGCACGTCACGCAGAACAATCAAATTTCGCCGAAACAATCAAAATTTATCGAAGCGATCAAATTTTACCGAAACGTGCAAATTCTGCCGAGCTCAAAGGCAAAGCGCCAAATTTATTCCTTCGGCGCAATCATATCCTCAGGCACCACCCACGCGTCAAAT
>CALHQN010000136.1 GCA_938036585.1 uncultured Campylobacter sp. | reverse complement strand
GCTCCACGGATTTTAGAGAAGTAAAATTAAGTATAAACTTGAATTGCAAATATCATTACGGAGGAAGAGATGGCAAAAGAAAAATTTTCACGTAACAAGCCACACGTAAACATTGGTACTATCGGTCACGTTGACCATGGTAAAACAACTTTGACAGCTGCAATTTCTGCTGTTCTTTCAAGAAAAGGTCTTGCTGAGTTAAAAGACTATGATAATATCGACAACGCTCCAGAGGAAAAAGAGCGCGGTATTACCATCGCTACTTCTCACATCGAGTACGAGACTGAAAATCGCCACTATGCGCACGTTGACTGCCCAGGCCACGCCGACTATGTTAAAAACATGATTACCGGTGCGGCTCAAATGGATGGTGCTATCCTAGTTGTTTCTGCCGCTGACGGTCCAATGCCTCAAACTAGAGAGCACATCTTGCTTTCTCGCCAAGTAGGCGTTCCATACATCGTAGTTTTCCTAAACAAAACCGATATGGTCGATGATCCGGATCTTTTAGAGCTAGTCGAAGAGGAAGTTAGAGATCTTCTAAAAGAGTATAAATTCCCTGGCGACGAGACTCCAATCGTAAAAGGTTCTGCGCTTAAGGCTCTTGAAGAGGCAAAAGCAGGACAAGAGGGCGAGTGGTCTGCAAAGATTATGGAGCTTATGGACGCGGTTGATAGCTATATTCCAACTCCTGTTCGCGATACTGATAAAGATTTCCTTCTTCCGATCGAAGATATTTTCTCGATTTCCGGTCGCGGTACCGTTGTAACCGGTAGAATCGAAAAAGGTATCGTTAAAGTTGGCGATACTATCGAGATCGTAGGTATTAAACCTACTCAAACTACTACCGTTACCGGCGTTGAGATGTTTAGAAAAGAGATGGATCAGGGTGAGGCCGGCGATAACGTAGGCGTTTTATTGCGCGGCACTAAGAAAGAGGAAGTAGAGCGTGGTATGGTTCTGTGCAAACCTAAATCTATCACTCCTCATACTAAATTTGAGGGTGAGGTTTATATCCTAACTAAAGAAGAGGGCGGACGCCATACTCCATTCTTTAATAACTATAGACCGCAATTTTACGTTCGTACTACAGACGTAACCGGTTCTATCTCTTTACCTGAAGGAACCGAGATGGTTATGCCGGGCGATAACGTTAAAATCACCGTTGAGCTAATCGCTCCGATCGCCCTTGAGCAAGGTACTCGCTTCGCGATTCGCGAAGGCGGTCATACTGTAGGCTCAGGCGTCGTTTCGAAAATCATCGCTTAATTTTTTGCAAGCGGAATTTTAAAATTCCGCTTGCTTTTTTATTCAAGGAAACCAAATGGCAAAGAATTCAAGTAGAGTAAAGGTCGGATTAAAATGCTCCGAAAGTGGCGATATTAACTATACTACTTATAAAAACAGCAAAACTACGACCGAAAAACTAGAACTTAAAAAATATTGCCCTAGATTAAAAAAGCATACGCTTCATAAAGAAGTAAAGTTAAAAGGCTAATTGTTATAGGGCAATAGCTCCAACGGTAGAGCGCCGGATTCCAAATCCGATGGTTGGGGGTTCGAATCCCTCTTGCCCTGCCACGAGGATTGGGTATGGAAAAAGTAAAAGAGTATTATAAACAAGCAAAAGTAGAGTTAGATAAGGTAATTTTCCCGACTAAAGACCAGACTAAAACAGCGTATATCTCTGTGGTCGTCGTAGTCGTAGTTATCGCACTGTTTTTAGCGCTAGTGGATCTAATTATGTCCGCTTTGATAACGGCTTAAGCAAGGATACAATATGGCAAATAAATGGTATGCGATACAAACTTACGCCGGCAGCGAGATGGCGGTAAAGCGCGCGATAGAGGCTCTAAAGCAAGACGAAGCACTTGAGGCTAAGATCGGCGAAGTGTTAGTGCCTACCGAAGATGTGATAGAGGTCAAAAATACAAAGCAAACTATCAAAGAGCGCAGCTTATATCCAGGGTATTGTTTTGCAAATTTAGATCTGGATACCACTTTATGGCATAGAATTCAGATGCTGCCTAAGGTCAGTCGCTTTATCGGCGAGGCGAAAAAGCCCTCTCCGCTACCGGAAAAAGATATCGAAATAATTCTAGAAAAGATCAATAATCGCGAGGCTCCTAAGCCGAAGATAAATTTCGAAGACGGAGAGACGGTTAGGATCGTCGACGGACCTTTTGCTAATTTCAACGGCATCGTAGAAGAGTATGATATGATCCACGGCAAGCTTCGCCTTAACGTTTCGATCTTCGGACGAAGCACGCCGATTGAAATTTCATACTCGCAAGTTGAAAAGATTATTTAAATTTTATAAGGAGTAAATTTATGGCTAAGAAAGTTATTGGTGAAATCAAGCTGCAAATAGCGGCCGCAAAAGCAAATCCAAGCCCGCCGGTAGGGCCTGTATTA
>CALHQN010000135.1 GCA_938036585.1 uncultured Campylobacter sp. | reverse complement strand
GAAAATCCGCCGGAATTTGCGGGCTTTATCCCGCGCAAAAGAGGCATCGGCTCTGCCAAAACCATAATCTACGGAGTGTTAAATTCCGGCAAAAGCGTCGTGTTGAAAAATGAAATTTCAGAACTTAAAAAAGATGAAATTTTGTATCTAAATTTAGCCGATCTACGCCTTGAGGATATGGTAGCGGGCGGCACGATCGCTGCGGTTAAAAATAGCGCGGACAATACAAACGGTAGCGAAGTAAATGAGAATGAAATAAGCGGAGAAACTACGCTCGATGCGGATATTTCGGATATAGATGAATTTTACCGCGCCGCCATAAAAAATACAGATACAAAAAATGAAAGCGCAAACGGCTTAAACAACGCAAAAAATACGGAGTCCGATGGCATAAAAAACAGGAGCGAGAATTTCTTTCGCGAGATCAAGGAGTTTTTGGCCGTCAACGAGCAAATTTCATCGCTTTTTTTGGATAATTTCAGTAGCGCCGATTTTGAAATTTCATCGCTTCAAAGCTTCGCCGAAGGGCTAAATTTAGAGCGCTTCATCATCTCTACTCGCGATAGAGAGTTAGTTTTGCCGGGCTTTGAACGGCTTGAGCTTTTGCCGCTTTCGTTTGAAGAATTTATCGCCTTCGATAAGCGCCACAACGAGATAAACTCGATGATTTCGGCATTTTTGGCTCAAGGCGGCGGCGCAAAAAATCCCTTCATAGCGCCCGCCGAAATTTTAGAATTCGAGCAGAGGCTGCTTACGGCAAACTTTAGCCGCACGGAAATTTTAATCCTCAAAGAGTGCCTAAGCTCTGTCCACGCCGCATTTAGCGCAAATAAAATTTACACCGCGCTAAAGCCGCGCATCAAGATCTCAAAAGACGCCGTATACGGCACTATCGCCAAGCTTGAGCGGGAAAATTTTATCAGATTTTTAAGCAAGGCGGGCGAGCCTGCGCGCGCAAAAAAGCTATATTTTTCGCATTTTAATATGCGCGAAATTTTAACGAGCAAAAAGGACTTCTCCAAAAAATTTGCTAACGTCCTTTTCTGCGAGCTTTTGGGGCTGAATACGCCGATTTTTTATACAAAAGAGCTGGATTTTTACCTGCCAACTCTAAAAATGGGAGTTTTGGTCATTCCGTTCAGCGACGCGGACATTATCTTTTTAAAATTCCGCAAAATTTTAAGCGCGCTCAAGAAGCTCGGCATCACGAGTCTAAAAGTCGTTTCTATGGCAAACTCCGGCAGGCTCGAGATCGAGGGGATCCTCTGCGACGTCCTGCCCTTTCACGAATTTGCGCTCAGCTTTTAGGTATTTGAAATTTTATATCATAAAAATGCAGAAATTGTGCTATAATTTTGAGAGTTATATATCAATTAGATAAGGAATTTTTATGGTAAAATTGCAAGACAAACTCATCTACGATACGTTAAAATTAGTCGCCGCACAAGGTGAAGAGGGGCTTTTGTGCCGCAACAAACAAAGCGATGCCGAGTTTATGAGGCCCGTAAACGAATTTGCGGCTGCGAGCGGACGCAACTACACCTCGATCAAATCGACTCTTGATATCATCCATAAAAACTGGGGCTATCTGGAGCGCGAGAGTATTAAGGATACGAGCTTTGATGCGGGCAAGGCATCGAAAATTTTCATCTATCGCTTATGCGACAAGGGACGAAGCTTTATCGAAAAATACGAGGCGACTCAAAATTCCGCCCAATAGCCTGGAATTAAAATTTTAAACGTCGATTCGGTAAAATTTTTTAAATTTCGCGCGATGCGACACAATTTCGCATTTCATACAGCAGCCTTAAATTTTAATTTTTGTCGTAATCGCTCCGCTGTTTCTACTACCAGCTATCGAATTTTACTCGCACAGACACGACTAAATTTTTGAGACAATAGTAAAAACTGACGGATAAAACAGGCAAATTTCAGCATAAATTTTACGACACCAGAATTCTGCAAAAACCAAAACAAACGCAATGTGCTTCAAGGCTCTAAGTTAAGAATTTCAAATTTGCTAGCCGAAATTCTACGCGACGAAATTAAAAAATTTCACTCTGTAAAATTCCAAATT